>JAUXIK010000032.1 GCA_030620995.1 Candidatus Aegiribacteria sp. | reverse complement strand
AAGGAATTTTTCTCTTTTTGTATTGTTTGATTTTATTATTTCTATTTTTTTATACCTTAATTTATGCAACATTCTAACTAATCCGTTGACAGCGTCCAGATTTCTTGAGGTTTGACATTTGAAGAAGAAAGGGGCATCAATCTCCAAGTAAAAAAACAAGCCTATAAACTTGAAATACCTGGAGGTGAGCCCCAGTGAATATTAGAGTGGATTTTGAGTTTGAAGTCAAGATGCCCGAGGATCGAGCCAATGCAAATGAGATATTTTATGCTTCCGGGAAGATTATGAAGGAATTCAATAAAATGCTTTTGGAGCAAATCATAGAGGCATACCAGGAACAGATAGTTGATATCCTTTGCACCAGGAGTGGTCTGGTTGCCAAGAAAGGTCTTGGCAAGCACACAATTAAGGGAGAGAAGAGCAAATTGTGCAGGGGCCGAACCTTTACCCGTAGTGGTTATTGGCAGGACGAGCGATGCCTCCGGGGAGAGTTTGGAAGCATGAGATTTCGTCCTGCCATGATTCAGTGCAGCAAGTGCGGGAAACGTTTCACCCCTGTACTTGCCGCACTTGAGCTGGAAGCCTATCAGGGTAAGACAGACAGCCTGTTGAGAATGGTAACAGAATCAGTTGCCGAAACAAGTTACCGGCGTGGAGCATCTCAGTTGTCAGTACTTGCCGGTGTACCTGTATGCAAATCAACAGCCCATCAGTGGGCGGCTTCGGTAGATCTTCCAATGAGTAAAAGTGGATCGGTACCGTTTCTAGCCGCAGATGGGACCGGTTTCAAAAAGCAAGGTGGCTCTCGCGGTAGTGTCAATCTCGTTCTGGAACTTGGAAAGGACGGAGGTGTTCGTCCACTTGGAGTGTGGGCTGGAACGTCCTGGGAAGCCATGTCAAAAGAGATAAAGCAGACAGTCAAAGATGGTCAGTACAAACTGTTACTGTGTGATGGAGAACGAGCTATAGACAAATGGCTTGGGAAGTTCGCAGAGAAAACCAATCGTGGACACTGGCACTTGCCCAGAGAATTGAAATATGCACTCTGGGGTGATGATACTACTTTTGAAGAACGGAAAGATGCTTCAGAAAGTTTAAGGCAACTGATCGCAGTAGAGATTCCAGGAGAAGATATTGAAGCCGTTAAAGAATCTGAGAAGAATGAGTTGCACCAGCGCATCAGAGAAGCAGAAAAAAAGGTAGAAGAATTACAACAAGATTTCGCGAAGAAAGGTTACACAAAAGCAGTTACATATCTTGAAAACGCAAAAGGTCGAATTTTCAATCATCTTCATCTCTGGCTAGAAACTGGGATAATCGCACCACACACTACTTCCATTGTTGAGAATATAATACGAGAACTTGTTCGCCGATTAAAGAAGATAGGTTGGAACTGGTCAGACGAGGGAGCAACCAGGATGGGACGCATAGTCATGATTCGTCGCTATGATAATTCAACCTGGGAAAAGTACTGGAGAGACAAGATGAACCTTCGTGATCGCTGTAAGATTTCAATTGTGAAATGTGAAAGAAAGATGGTCGCATAATTTTAACTCAAGAATTTAGGACGCTCCCAATATTTTGGTAGCGGGGACGGTATATGCACCCGATTGGAGCACAATTCCAACAGTATCAGCTCACTGGATTTACACAGCAGTTAAGCATGGAGCAAGGAGAATGAGTAGAGTAGGTTTTCCTTACTGATGAGAGGGAATGGACTTATCATTGGTGCATTAGTAATTTCATGCAATATTATCCGATGTTGAACAGTTCATCGTAACTCTGAAGAATCTATGGAGGCGAGACATAGTACAATATGCTGTTAGATTCATGCTGATTGGATTGATACGCTCGTGATCTCAACAACCTGTTTGCTATTCTTTCTGTTGTACGGTAGTACAGATACACTTCTCACCTCTGATCGTCATAATACTGTGCCTGGCAATATGAATCCCGCATACATCGTGACCCTGGATTCGATAATTGATCCTTTAGAATATGGTGAACCATTTGCTGTTTTATGTGGTATTGCCAGAATCGGCATGAGCACTTTCTTCATTAACACCGATTCGGAGGACTATTGGAGGTTGGTGATCCTCTTTAAGGACAAGATCGTTGTTCTCCAGGACCATGAACCTAGATTGCGTCAGTACGCACTTGATCAATCTCAAAGGTTCATCTACACTTCGGATAACGGGAGTGTAATAACATCTGACACTCCATGTTCTCCTCACACCCAGACACGAATTACTTGCGTCAATCTCGAAAATGCAAATATGAACGAATTCATGTTTCCAGATGATTTGATGACCGAGTTTTCTGATATCATCAATGGTTATCATATCTCGAATAATGATAGCGTATTGAGTTACATCCCTTTAAACAGTGAAATATCCATCTCGTATCATTCGCTTTCACAACTTGGTTCAGTAGATACACTTATATACACCGATCTTGAGAACGATATCAATAGCTATTACAGCTCATCTGATATTATCCAGTTTGATGATAACCACGAAATCTCATCCATTGTAATAGATGATCTCAATAGTATTGTTGCAGAGATAGACAATCCCTGGTTTCTTACTCATTGCATTGGAAGACATGGTTTTGCTATCGGAGAATTAGGAAATTATGTGTTAATTAGTACCTCTAATGGTATAATCTGCTATGATTGTTCTAATGGACAACCAATATTGACAGGACTCTTTGGACTTGAAACAAAGAATCCCATGATCAGCCCTAATGAGACTATGTGGATAGTTGAAGCCAGACCAATAGTCAGATATCCACAGACATGTCCTTCCTGCTTCATCATTGGGAATTTCATGAAACCACTGGAGAGTTCGGTTGCGTACATCTCATCCGGGGGTTATTGGAGTGATTCCAGAGTGCTTGATATATCTGATAACGGAAGGTTGCTTCTTGTTAAGTCACCAACCCGTAATTCACGCATCTTTACACTGCTCGAACCAGATGGTGATATGATCTGGCAGAGTGATACTCTCTTTCTGTTCGATGGAGAACATCAACTGACCCATAACTATAGGACTAGAGCAACCGCTGCATTATCGAGTGATGGTAGCAGAGTCATCTTCTCCGACTTTTCAAGGGTGTATCTTATTGCAATCGAATAACTCAGTCGATAGGTTTCATTTCCAGGCAGAAGACATGCCTTTGGCTAGTTGTATAGATCAAATCACCATGTACTAAAATTTCCCCGTTACTCCATCCTCTATTAAAGTGCCATAACTTGTCACCTGTATTTCCATCAAGAGCAACCAAGATAAGACCATCGAGTATAAAGACAATATCTTTCCACACGCCTGCTGAGCCATCACAGCTGACTAAATCAGAACTCCATATTTCCCTGCCATCGGTTGGATCGAGACATCGAGTGCCTTTGTCACTAGAACAAAGCAAGTAATCCTCGCTGATCCCAAATCGACCGAATTCACCCACACAATCATGTTCCTGCCAACGTAAATCACCACTTTCGATATCTAAAGCTATGATCGATCCATCATCTAAAGAAGCATATATGGTCCCATCTACTATGCTTGTAGGTCCAGCAACATGATCTGTAAGATGAGTTCTCCAAAGAAGTTCTCCATTCTCAGGATCCAGAGCAAAAAACGAAGGCTCATTTATCCGGAAGTCCCTTTCTGAAACAAGGTATTTACTGTACCACTCAAGATGATGGCCCGGCTCAGTGTAACTGCTGTTTGTGCCAAATAGCAGTATGGAGTCATGCAGAAGCATTGGCCCCGTTGAAAGTGAATTCAGAGTGTATCCCCATACTACAGTATCCTGCTTAAGGGCAATGAGATTACCATCAAGAAGAGAAACGATAACCATATCATCAATGAGGATAGGCGATGAAGTTGCTGGCGCGGGCATGTATAGACTCCTTAGAATATCACCTGTGGAGATAGAAACAGTATACAGATCCATCGACAGATGATCGTCTCCAGTTGATATAGCGTATAGAGTATCATCCTGCATAGCTACGTAGTAGTTGTGTTGCCATCCTGGCACAATGTGTAATACTTCTTCTGAACCGTCAGCAAAGAGAATTGATATTTCGCTTGAATGCCATCTGTTAACTCCTGAACAGAACACACAATCCTCGGAGTAACCAATTATCCCCGGCCAGAAAGCGGATTTAACCCAGAGTAGTTCAGGATAGTATTCTTCGAATGGAATCAGATCATAGCTAATATTCACGTAGATGGATTCCTGATCAGCGGGTAGATCAACAAGGAGATCTGCATTTACCGATGCGATCAATCCTATAATACAGATGGTAATGGTATTCATAAGGCTGCTCCCGTTAAACTAGTCCAAAATAGATCTATATCAGAACTTACTCATGCATCTCATTAATACTTGTGATGTAAATCCTTCTGCCATCGTCCCAGATGATTCTATTTCCCGAAAAGACATCATTCTCAATATTCTGCAGTCCCAGGTAGAAATAATTTGAATACTGGAAAGCCCTAATTGATCGATCTCTAATAGGAGTTGCCCAAATCAACTCACCGCATCCACTAATCAAAACGAATCGATCAAGATGTTCGGAAACAACTTCCATTCCGCTATCCTGTCTGTTCCTCACCCTCCAGAAGGACGATCCTGTAGAACTGAGAGAAATTGGTATCATTATGCTCCATTTATCGGTGAATCCCCTGAATTGAACAAAAGGATGTTCCGGATCTTCAATCTGTGAAACAATGCAGTGTCCCATTTGATATGATATTCGCAGAGACGCCAGATAGAATTCAGCATTCCCTGAAAGTATGCATTCAGTTACAGGTTCGGATGCCCAAGCATGCCAGACATTCCGACCAGTACGCATGTCATTCAGGCATATACCAATGTTTGACCAGACAGAGGTACCATATGATAACAGAAGACTTGAAGAGGGGCTGTATTCTTTGGCTCCAAACCAGCAATCTGAGTCCAATTGGATCTGATGATATGTCCCATTGGCATTTCTCATGATAACTTGATCTGGATACAGAAAATCATCGAAGAAGTAAAGATAGCCATCTGAATCCTCAAGAATATGATCAGCATGAAAAGCCAGTGTATCATAGAGCATTGTTTGAGCGACATAGTCACGATAATATCGAACAGTAACCGAATCTAATGAAGCAAACACTTCGCCCTTATCAGTAACGAAATATTCGCATTCAGGACCCGTTACAATAATGGTGGTACTCCCGGAACTGTTTCTACTCTGTTGACCCAATTCCTGAAGCGGTATCGGATCAAATCTGTAATAATTCAGGTTATCGACATCGATTAACAGAGCTTCACCAGCCATCAGGGGTACATCAGCCTGGAAAGCAAGTATGTACTTCCCGGTTAGCGAAACGATTGGATCAAGAATTTCCATCTCAAATGAGAGGTGAGAAGGGTCTTTTCCCTCCTCCAGGACAGTAAGGTGATCTGTGTAGATTAAAAGTATCTTCCATTTAGAATCGGTTTCGTAATTCTCCCAGAAAGCCGCATATGATATGAGTCCAGCCCAGGCTAGTTCATGATCTCCGTAGTCCCAGGGATTAATCGAAATACTACTGATGCTATAGCCTTCAGCTAGCCATTCATCCGGGTGTTCATCGAGGGTTTGAAGACAGTTCCATGAATTCGAACCGGATGCTGGATCTTCCTCTATTAGTACAGAGAGGGGGTCTTCAAGATCAAGAAAGATTCTGGAGGTTCCATTTTCCTGAACGCAGATGGTTTCACATCGATCTTCTGTAAAAGGTAGGCTCCAGACAATGTTGAATGTGTCAGTGGGAACACTGATTCTGTATATGTTATCCTCCAATTCCGGCAAGATTCTCACTGCGTTATGTGTATCTCCAGATCCAAGAACAAATAGGACCAGATCACTATAGTGCGGAATTATCTCGGGACTCAGTTCAATTTCAAGTAATGCTTCCGCTTGTGGTTGATACAATGGCCAACTGTATTCTATTGGCACGTTTGAATAGAGAGATCTCGGATGGAGTATGAAATCCAGCTCAGTCTCCGATCCGGCATCGAGAGATACTTCTGATATCGTACTGTCTTGCATACCAACAATGCAAGCCTGAACGCTGTATTCGCCAGGTTGCAGGTTGATGATGAAATACTCGCCATTGGCATTCGTCATCGCCCCATAGGAGGTTCCAATGACCATAACAGTAGCACCGATAAATGGATTACCAGCGGAGTCGGATACGGTTCCCTCGATTGAGCAAGATTCTTCACTGGATGAAGCGATACCTGCGACAGTGAAAATCACCATTATTATATGAACTGAATTGTATAACATAGTTTTCATTAGGTAAGTATGCAGTGATAATTACGGTACCGCAATAATGAAGAACCCGGCCGAAATAGCCGGGTTCTTTATGGTAGCGGGGACAGGATTTGAACCTGCGACCTTTGGGTTATGAGCCCAACGAGCTACCAGACTGCTCCACCCCGCGTCTGCAGGGCGCATTATAGGGAATGTGTCGATGCTGTCAAGGGCAAGGATACGGGGACACGTACCAGAGCGTCATGTTCTTTGGGGACACGCACCAGAGCGTGCATGTCCCCGGTTATCTAATTACTATGAAAGGGTTCCGAAGTAGTCCTTGGTCAGTTGTTTCTCGCGGACCTCGGGGTTGCTGTAATCCGGAAGAAGCATTGGAGCTATCCGGTCCTGTTCTATATTCGCGGCTTCAACTTCCTCGTTGTAGCGCTTTACATGTTCAAGTCCGGGTTTTCCCAGCTCTCCCATGCCATTTATGTACTCAGTAGCGCGCTCGCCGGCAATTCGACCGAAGACGATAACATCAAGAAGAGAATTACCCATCAGCCTGTTCTCCCCGTGGATACCGCCTGCGACTTCGCCGGCTGCGTAGAGTCCCGGAATATTCGTCTCGCATCTGTTGTTGATATCCAGTCCGCCGTTCTGGTAATGGAGAGTCGGGTGGATGAGCATCGGTTCTTTCGAGATGTCTATCCCGAAACGCCTGAACAGGATGCTCTTGCCGGGGAATTCCTTTTTCACGGTGCCCTCACCCTTCAGCATATCGATCATAGGGGAGTCCAGCCATACTCCGAACTTGCCGGTCGGAGTTGGAACACCGTTTCCTCTGCCTTTGGGGCTGCACTCACGGATGATGCAGGCAGCTTCCACATCTCTCGGTTCGCGCTCGTATACGAACTGTTCCCCATGAACGTTAAGAACATTCGCTCCGGCTCCGCGGAATTTTTCAGTGATCAGAATTCCTTCTGCCTGTTCAGGGAACACCACTCCTGTAGGGTGGTACTGAACGGTATGAAGAAATGATATTGGTACTCCTGCTCTGTAAGCTATGACTAAACCGTCTGCCGTAGCGCCGTAATGGTTGGTCGTCATGAACCCCTGGATATGAAGCCTTCCGCTTCCGCCGGTAGCGATTATTACCGCCTTTGCTCTGACGTAATGATATTCTGATGTCTCAAGGTTGTAGAGAATGGCTCCGGCGCAGCGGCCTGAATCATCCAGCACGATTTCCACCGCGGGGCAGAATTCGATGACATCAATCATATCTGTATGATTTCTGGCTTCATCGCGGATGGTCTTCATGATTTCCGCGCCGGTGATGTCAGCGGCGTAGTGCATTCTCTTCCTGCATGTTCCGCCGCCATGCATTGTTTTCATCCTGCCGTCTTCGAATTTTGAAAAGTTTGTTCCAAGTCCTTCGAGCCACCTCAGGGCATCCGGAGCATTACTGACCATTGTGTAGACCAGCTCAGGGTCGTTAACGAAGTGACCCCCGCCAAGGATATCCAGATAATGGTAATAGGGAGAATCCTTGCCGACCTTGTCAGCTGCCTGGATGCCTCCTTCCGCCATCATGGTGTTCGCGTCACCGTGACGGAGCTTGGTCGCGATGAGTACCTTTGTTCCGTTTTCAGCTGCGAGAATGGCCGCAGCCGTTCCAGCGCCTCCTGCGCCGATAACCAGGACATCGGTTTCGTAATCCGGTTGTGTGAGATCGACGAGATCCGGACTAACGCGGCTTTTAGCCTCAAGGATATCAACCATTTCATTGCTTATGGAATAGCCTTTGCTCGGGCCTACTTTTATCTCGCGCCTGGTTCCCTCTATGAAATCAGGGTGGAAATTCCTGAGTACCGGATCACGTTCCTCCAGTTTAAGCGCAGGGAATTCCTCATTTTTCTTTTTTCGCTCCACTCTTGCCGAACGGGTGCTTACTACTTTTTCAATCAGCTTCTTAAGTTGTTCAGGATACGGCATCACTGACCTCCGGTTTCCTTAAAGCGTACATCAGACGTACCTCGCATCCTGAGGAGTCCAGTCATCTTCAGCCATTTGCGGCTCAGCTTCCCTGTCACGGTAGAGCTGCTTGAGTTCGTCAGTTGAAAGTTTCATCAGATCATGGAGCGGTTCTTCGAATACTCCATCTTCCACCTGTTTGACTCTCACGGCGAGGTGTTCTGCGCGGGGCTTGCCATATCTGGCGTTGAGTCTTCTTGCCAGAATAGCCACGTTGAACTGTACTTCTTCGGCCGGGCACCTGGACGCGCAAAGACCACACATGATACAGTCGAAGGAAGTTTCAGCCGCCCCGGAAACGTCACCCCTGATGGCCTGAGCCATATAGTGCATGACATCAATATCCATAGGACATCCCTGGCTGCATGCATTGCAGCCGATGCATTTGAATATCTCCGGATAGAGAGCTGCGATTTCGCTGCCGGTTCCTTTCATCTTTTCAATATCAAATGTTGATCTGTTACCGGGATAGTAGGGCAGGATCATCAGGTGCATACCCGGTTCCACAACTGTCTGGCACGCCAGACCAACCTGGAGTTTGTAACTGCTCGGTTCTCTGTAGACCGTTCCACAGGCTCCGCAGACACCTCCTCTGCAGCCGCAGCCTCTTATGTGCTGGTAACCTGCGTATTCGAGCGCTTTTTGAATCGTGAGACTTGCTGGTACATTATACCTTTTTCCCATGAAGAAGATGGGAACCAGCTCGTCCACGGGCTTTTTGGACGGTTTTGTCATTTTGCCATCTCCCTTGCCGCGAGCTTCAGCGGTCCTATGGAACGTAGTTCCTCCGTGAATTCATTTGTAATATTAACTGATTTCATTTCCTCTGGAGTGGAAATACACTTCAGACTGTTAAACATCACTCACCTCCCAGGCTGGCGGTGACCATTGATTTTATCTGAGAATCGGAGAGGTTTCTCTGTTGTGTCGCTCCGCAGGAGCAGGCTGCCACACAAGAACCGCAGCCCTCGCAAAGGGCTTCATTCACGGTTACAATTTCTTTTTCCTCGTCATATTCTCTTGCGTCATAAGGACAGACAGAAATGCATGTCCTGCATCCGCTGCAGAGATCTTCATCAACCCATGCAACTGTCGGGTCCTGCTCCAGATGATCTCTGGAAAACAGGGAAATCACTTTACATGCCGCGCCGCTGGCCTGAGCAACGGTTTCAGGAATATCCTTTGGACCCTGTCCTACACCTGCGATGAAGAATCCGGCGTTGATGCATTCTACCGGTCTGAGCTTCGGATGCGCTTCGGAAAGGAAACCATTAGGCCCTGTCTGAATTCTGAGTTTATTTGCCAGTTCAGCGGTAGATTCCGTCGGAACTATTGCGGTTGCCAGGACTACCAGATCGGCGGCAATCTCGATATTTCTGCCGGTTAGAGTATCGGTTCCCCAGACAACGGTCTTGTCCCCATCGCGGAAGATCTTCGCGACCTTACCCCGCAGGTAGACGATTCCCTCTTCCTCCTCGGCGTTGTGATAGAATTCCTCGTATCCTTTTCCACCTGTTCTGATGTCGATGTAGAAAACGTAAGGCTGACCGTCATGCACCCTGTGTTTGTACAGAAGAGCATGTTTGGTCGTATACATGCAGCATATCTTCGAGCAGTAGGGTTTGAATCTTTCCGGATCTCGTGAGCCGGCACACTGCACGAAGACCACTTCTTTTGGAATCATGCCGTCAGAGGGTCTTCTGACTTCTCCGGTAGTCGGGCCGGAAGCGGAAAGGATCCGTTCGAAGGCGAGACCGTCGATTACATCGGGAACTTCTCCCGCGCCGTAGTGGGGCAGATCGGCAATGGGCAGAGTCTCGTATCCTGTCGCGGTGATGATGGCCCCGATTTCTTCCTCGATAATCAGATCTTCCTGATCGAAGTCTATGGCTCCGATTTCGCATACCTTTTCGCACAGTTTGCATTTACCTGTTTTGTAATAGATACAGTTATCCCTGTCTATGACCGGCTTGTTGGGAACGGCCTGGGGGAAGGGAACATAAATGGCGCCGCGGGTGGTAAGACCCCTGTCAAATTCAGATGGGACTTTCGCGGGACATTTCTCGGTGCAGAGCCCGCAGCCGGTACAGGTTGACCAGTTCACAGAAGTTGCTTTTCTTCTGATCTTGACTTTGAAATTCCCTACATACCCGGAAACCTCCTCGATCTCGGAATAAGTCATAAGAGTGATATTTGGATGCTTCCCTACTGCTACCATTTTGGGAGTAAGAATGCACTGAGAACAGTCCAGAGTGGGGAATGTTTCCGAGAGCTGAGCCATGTGCCCGCCTATGGATGAATCCTTCTCGACAAGAATAACAGGATAACCGGAATCAGCGATATCAAGAGCAGCCTGAATACCGGCAATGCCGCCTCCGATAACAAGAGCTTTTTTTGTAATTGAAACCGAAATTGGTTCCAGTGACTCGTTCAGCCTTATTTTTCCAACAATAGTTCCAACGATTTTGATGGCCTTTTCCGTAGCTTTTTTTCTGTCGGAATGAATCCAGCTGCATTGCTCCCGGATATTCGCGATTTCGCACTGCCAGGGATTGAGTCCCGCTTCCTCCGCTGCGGCTCTGAAAGTTGATTCATGAAGATTGGGGGAACATGCCGCAATTATAACAGCATCAAGTTTTTCCTCTTTTATCTTTTCACGGACGAGTAACTGCCCCGGTTCTGAACACATGTAAATGTAATCCATGGCGAAAGCGACGCCGGGCATCTTTTCCGCTTCCCGAGCTACCCGTTCAACATCAACCGTTCCGGCTATATTGATGCCGCAGTGACAGACAAAGACCCCTATTCGTTTCATGCTTTGTCCCCCTCACCGGAATTGCCGATTTTCTCGAGAGCCGGGGAGACATCAACGTAGTGCCTTTCAAAACCCTGTCTGTCCGTTTCAACCCCGAGAGCGAGTGAAAGGAGCTGCGTGAAATAGAATACCGGTATCGTCTTAAAATCAGGATAGGCATCCAGTACGACCTTCTGTCTTGAATCAAGATTGTAGAAGCAGAGAGGACAGCTGACTACGATTGCGTCAGCTCCGTTTTTCATTGCTGAGCTGAGGATCCTGTAACAGAGTCTTGTTGAAGCATCGGGGCTGGAAACAGAAAGGTATGACCCGCAGCATTCAGTGCGATAGGGATATTTTACCGGTTCCGCTTCAAGAGCCCGGACGAAATCTTCCATGATGGTCGGGTTTTCAGGATTATCCAGTTGTATTTCATCGAAAGGTCTGAGCATGACGCACCCGTAGTATGGAGCGATTTTCAGCCCTTTCAGGGAGCGTTTGAGTTTTTTTGTTATCTCTGCATATCCGAGTTCATCGCGAAGGTACTCCATCAGATGAACAACTTTTACTTCACCTTCATAGTCACTCCAGGGAGTAGTATCCTCTTCCAGATATGTTCTTGAAGGAGTATCGTCAGCAAGGAAGGCATTTACTCTCTTTCGGATTATATCATCATTTCTGATGCTGAAATTCGTTCTTTTCAGAGTATTGTAACAGAAATCGCAAATCGTTATGAGCATATCCCTGCCTGAATCCCTGACATCCTTGAGTATTCTTGATGGAGCTATCAGGTTCATTATCCGTTCTTTTGAGACCGGGGGAACGGCTCCGCAGCAGGTCCAGGATTCAAGCTCATCAAGCTCGAATCCGAGTATTTCTGTTGCGTCCCTGGCGGAACGGTCAAGGTGGGAAGACCGTTCATTCAGAGCACAGCCCGGATAGTAAGCAACCTTGGCCATGTTTCCTCCCGTTTTAGGTTGACAGCTTTCTGTAAACTCCTACAAGCCCTGGCTGAGGAACTTCAGCCGCATGCTTGGAATCGATCTGGTCCGGACCGAAATGATCTACTCCCTCATCCAGAGCTATCTGCCTCAGAGTGTCCATAACTGCCTGGATGTCAATTCCCTTCGGGCATCTGACAGTACACTGGAAGCAGCTTGCGCAGATCCAGATAGTATTGCTCCGGATAATCTCCTCCTTCTGTCCGAGCTGGGCGAGGCGGATGATTCTGCTCGGGAGAATATCCATCTCCTGCGCAAGAGGACAGCCGGATGAGCAGTTTCCGCATTGATAACATGCGTACAGGTGCTGTCCGCTCAGTTCATCGACCTGCAGGCCGAATTCACCGCGGACCTTTGTGCGGTCAAGCAGGATCGGAGGACTGCAGGGGGGATCCAGCCCCAGTTTTTTATACATATTGATTGTTCTCCTCTCGGCGAGGTAATTGATTCGGATGACAAATCCGGAATTCGACGGAAATGTCCGTTTTCAATCAGTGCCCGTTTAGCAGGAACCGAAAGCTCTCCCTCAGGGTTCTCTCACGGAACCTGTTTCTATAGCTTGCGCAAAATAATACCAGAAAAAATACACAATATCTTCATTACTGAATGTATCAATCAATTCAGCGCTTGTTATTGAATCAATAGAGGCATCAACAGAAATATCACATGCTCTTGCTTCTTCAAGAAGGAAACCTACATCCGCGCAATTCTCCCGGTTCGTGATCTCATCGAATTCATTTCTGACATCCAGAGGAAGAACTGATCTGAAAGTATTCAATCTTTTCTGTCTGCTTTCGATTCTGGATTCCCGGGTACAGGATGAAATCGTTAATACTGTAAAAACGAGCAAAAAGATCCACGCGGTGTGATTCACAGAGAAATGCCGAGGCTTATCCTGTGAATATTGCCCAGATCAGCGAAAGGCTTGAACGCGTAGTCCAGGTTGAAGCTGTTCCATACCGTTCCAGCCCCGAAAGCGAGAGCGTCAATAATACTGCCCCCCGCGTTGTCCGCCGCGTCTTTGTCGTGGAGGTTCCCGCCTGCTCTCAGGAACAGCATCTGTACGGGATTGTATTCGACACCAAGAGCAACATTGAAATCACCCTGGAACGGGTAAATGATATCGCTTGCCACAAGGAGTTTGCCATCGAGCAGTTCTGCGCTTGCTCCGGCAGCCACTTCAGTTGGCATGGGGTCATTTTCCTGATAAAAAGCTTTTGTCTGGATTCCTGCGTTCCTGACCGCGAATCCAAGTGATATCCATGAAGGTCTGTACCAGACTCCCGCATCAACAAGGAAAGCGTTGCCACTGTATGTGTCAATGTTTGAATATACGAATTTCACTGTTGTTCCCGCTGCAAAAGAAGGTCCGAATCTGAAGACGTAAGTACCCCCCAGAGCAACACTGTTTGTGCTGAATTCCTCTCCCGTGCCCGTAGGATGTGTCATAGAGGTTCGCAGGAAGCTTCCGCCATAGAAATAGTTGATTGATGCTCCAATAATATCATTGCCGGTGGGATTGACCCATCCGGCGAAACCCGCCTGCATATCCATCAGGTAACCGGTATAGGTAGAAGTGAACATCTGTTTGTCCATTGAGGCAAGTGTCGCGGGATTCCAGTAAAGTCCTATCGGGTCTCCCGGAACCGCAGTGAAAGCGCCACCCATGGAAACAGCCCTGGCGCCTGTGGGAACCTGCAGGAAAGCAAAACCCGCAGTGCCTGCAGATGCAGTACCGCATAAAACCGTCAACAGGAGTGCAGCCAGAAATTTCTTCATTGATATTCTCCATTTCGCAAATCATTCTTCAGTATCGAGTAGACTATAATTATAACCCATTCCGGTCAACAGGGAGGAATGCCCAGATTACCATAGCGCTATCTGTCCTGCAGCCACGAATCATATCCGTTGCACAGATGATAAGGCGGTTTCCTTCAGCGACTTCTGTCGAGTCCAGTCGCAGAACAGGCAAATCATCAGGCATGGAATCTTCCATGAACCATCCCTCTCCCTCCAGTCTTAGACCGAGATTGAGAGTATTGTTCCCGCCCATCCCGATATAGAATCCTCCGGCTGAGTGAGAAGGCGGGTAAACTGACATTGTACAGGGCATAAGAAGCGAGAGTTCAAGAGCCATGATTCCGCTTCCCGTGTGTCCCTGAGACGAAAGCCGTATAAGAAAAGATACCGCTTCGGAATACAGGCCTTCCGCTGCCGATATGGATGCAGCAGCAAGGCAGAGAATGAGAAGTACCGTTTTCACATCAGTCCTTGATCCCTGATCTTGAGTAACTGGCTACTATTCGCTTCTGCGCCGCGATAAACAGGATTATCAGAGGCATTGTAGAGAAAGTGGAAGCGGCCATAAGCAGATGGAAGTTACTTGACTGTTCCTGGTTGAAGTAGGAAAGTCCGACCTGAAGAACGCGCAGATTCTCTGAATGCGTAACAACCAGCGGCCACATGAAACTGTTCCAGGAACCAATGATATTGAAAAGGAGTACTGTAATGATCACAGATTTTGACAGAGGCAGAACAACTTTCCACAGGTATTTGAGCCTGCTGCATCCGTCAAGAACAGCCGCTTCATAGAGCGATATCGGAATAGTTCTGAAGTGCTGTCTGAGCAGAAATATGCTGAATACATTAGCTGTCCACGGTATGATCAGAGCAAGATACGTATTTATCCATCCCAGTTTGGATAGAATTACATAAGAAGGAGCAAGGTACACCGGCTGGGGTACCATCATCGTCGAAAGAAACAACAGGAAAAGCATGTCCCTTCCTCTGTATTTCATCGTTGCGAAAGAGTAGGCTGCTAGACAGGACGTAATCAGGACTCCGCATACAGTAAGGACTGTAACAATGAGGGTATTAAGGAAATATCTGCCGAACGGAACCTTTGTCCATGCTTCCACGTAATTACCGAAACCACCCTGCTGAAGAGATGTGTTCACCATCCACAGGAAAGGCAGAAGCATTACGATCCCGCCCAGGATAAGGAAGAAATGCTTGGTGGTGTTCAGTGCCAGGATTCGTGCCGTCATGATCCGTAGTACACTTTTCTACCTGCTATCTTTCGCTGGAAGATGGTGAGTGACAGAAGAATCAGGAAAAGGAAAACCGATATGGCGCTGGCATAACCTATATCGAATCGATCGAACGCTTTCTGGAACAGATAGAAAACCATTACATTTGTGGTTCCGAGAGGCCCTCCACCCGGAGGAGGAGTCATGACATAGACAAGAGCGAATGTCTTGAATGAAATAATAGTACTCATTATCAGAACGTAATAGGTGGTTGGAGAAAGAAGAGGCCAGGTGATGTTTCTGAATGTTCCCCAGGTGCCGGCACCGTCAAGTTTTGCTGCTTCGTAATAGGTGCCCGAGATGTTTTCCAGTCCCGCAAGAAAAAGTACTGTATTGTAACCGGTGCTTTTCCAGACGCTGACCATCATTAACGATACAAGAGCCAGGCTTGGGCCGGCAAGAATCCCTCTTGGGTGTATACCGAGTGGTGACAGAAGCATCTCGAAAATTCCCCGCGGCTCTCTGAGCCACATGAGTGGTTCCCCTCCGAAAAGAGTGATTATCTGGTTGATAGGGCCCGCTTCAGGATTGTATAACCATGCCCAGACAACAGAGATCGCCACCGCTGAAGTAACCACAGGCAGAAAGTAGATGGTTCTGTAGAAGCTTTTTCCCGCAAGTTTTCCTCTTAGAAGAATCGCAAGGAAAAGAGGTATTATTATACCTGTCGGAACAACTCCGATAACAAAATACAGAGTATTTACTACGCTTTGCCAGAAACGGGCATCAGAAAGCATCCTCGCGTAATTGTCGAAACCTACGAAACCATGAAAACCACCGATATCATAATCTGTGAACGAAGCGGTGAAGGAACTCAGAATAGGAAGTGTTCTGAATACAAGTACTATTATAAGTGCAGGTAGAATATAGATATATGGCGCAAATCTTGATCTGAGTTTCACTGCATTCCCCTGGTTGAGCGAAAGTTCTATAAAGATGAAACGCTGATTTTTTCTCCATCAGTTCGCACAACAATAGTTCCGAGTCTGTCTGTTCGCAAGATTTCAGATCCGAGCTCCATGTAAATTTCGATTACATGAGGATGAGGATGACCGAAGCTGTTGTTCCTTCCTGCCGAGAAAACTGCGAACTGTGGACTCAGTCTCCTGAGATACGGTGGAAAAATAGAGGATATACTGCCATGGTGGGGAACTTTCAGTACCGTTACCGGTTCCGCGTCCGGAGTCAGCATTCTTTCAGCGTTCTCCTCGATATCTCCGGTAAGAAGAGTTGAGAAACTGCCGCATGTGATTTTGATCAAAGCGGAACTCTCATTTATGTTTAAATTTACTCCCTCCATTCCCGCGGATACTACAGTTACCGTGACATGTGGTGACAGCTGGAACTCACTGCCTTCTTCAAGAAGCATATAATCGCAACCTTCATCCATCACAGCATTCAGAAAATCCTCGTATATGAAGGAAGAAAAGGGTATACACGGATCCAGAACTTTCAGCACGGTGAAATTCCTTATGACGGACGCGAGTCCTCCGACATGATCCGAATGCGGATGGGAAAAAGCGACAACATCCAGTGTATCCACACCTATTTCATGAAGTCGAAAAACAACAGCCGGTTCTAGAGGACCGCCAGCGTCCGGCCCGCCGTCAAAAAGCCAGGTCTCGCCGAAAACTGCTTCTATCAGAATGGCGTCCCCCTGGCCTATATCGAGGTAATAAACATTAAGCAGAGGCGCAAGTGAATCCACGGACTCAAGCCAGTGCAGAGTGTCTGTTACGGTTAAAGAAACGCTGTCAATGAAAATATATTCTTCAATACGGGAAATCGTTCCGGGACCTATTCCGCTGACGTACTCAAGGTCGGAGAGCCTCAGAAAAGGACCGAACTTTTCCCGGTACTCCACAATGGCTTCTGCCTTGACCGGGCCAATTCCGGGGAGGGTCCTCAGAGCCTCTTCACCGGCTGAATTGATATCCACCAAGTCTGTTGAGAGTAGTGAAAATATTAATAATAGTGCTATAAGCCAGTTCATTACTTGACATCGCTCCGTTCCGAGTTCAGCATACCCATACAGGACAGAAAGGAGGGGTTAATGAGGATCTTACTTTTAACAGCTGTTACGGTACTTCTTACAATAACAATTGTATCAGCCGGAGACATCCGTCTTGAAAACAGCAGTTTCAATACACTTGCCTACATAAAGGATAGCGGAAGAATAGAAAACGCTTCTTTCGAAATCCTTGGATATATAAGAGACGATGGAAGAATAGAGGACAACTCGTTCCATACACTGGGGTACATTAACGAAGATGGAAGAATAGAAGACAGCTCATTCAACGAGCTGTTCACCATCACGCGGAACGGCAGACTCACGAATTCAAGATTTATGATGATCGCTGAAATCCAGAGTGACGGAACTGTTGAAGATGACTGTTTTCATGTTATTCTCTACGCTGATGGAAGTCACGAGAACATGACGAGACGAATCGCGGTCTTCCTCGTCTTTTTCAGTGATCTCCTCGAAGACTAAACTTTTTGAAGTTATGACTGAATGCCGGGTGATAATATTTACTCGGATATAGAGAAAATCGCCTTATTTTTTGGAAGCCACTTCTTCAATACCTCGGAAAGAGCCTGAATATTCACGGGCTTGGAAACGTAATCGTCCATGCCAGCCTCCAGACATCTCTTCCGGTCGTCCTGCATGGCATGAGCAGTCATTGCTATGATGGGGATTTTCCCGTTGATCACAGAAGTCTTTGGATCGCGAATCAAACTCGTTGCTTCAAACCCATCCATCTCAGGCATCTGAACGTCCATCAGCACCAGATCGAATGGTATTGATTTAAGAGCTTTAATCGCTTCAGTACCGTTTGCAACCACCTCTGCAGTAAAACCGAGATTCTTTAAGATGCCAATCGCAACCTGCTGATTGACTATATTGTCTTCCGCCACAAGGATACGTGCGCTCGAACAACGAATCTCACGGATCGAGTGCCGCGTAATTATGGTATGCACTTCCTTTATTACTTCATCAGACAATACTTTTGAAATGCATTCGAATAGATCCGACTGTTTCACAGGCTTGGTCAGGTAAGCAGCAAAACCGATATCCTCTGCACGCCTGGCATCACCACGCATTCCCAGAGAGGTCATCATCAGAAGACGTGTGTTTTTCAATGCAGGATCAAACAGAATGTGCTTACCCAGGGTTTCACCGTCCATACCGGGCATCTGCATATCGATGAGGGCAACTTGAAAAGGATCCTCCGCCTTTACCGCCTCGCGCAGAAGATGCAGAGCCGTTTTGCCTTCCTCCGCCTCCTCCGTTCGAATATCCCAGGAATCCAACTGAGCCATCACTATCTCCCGGTTAGTTGCGTTATCATCCACTATCAGAATGCGAGATCCGCGCACAACAGCCGGTGGAAGTATCTTACGCTTCCTTATCAGTTGCTTGGAAAACCGTGCCGTAAACCAGAAATTCGAACCTTTACCCTGTTTGCTCTCTACACCGATATTACCGTTCATCAGCTCTACAAGCTCCTTCGAAATGGCAAGCCCTAATCCCGTACCTCCGAACTTGCGTGTTGTAGAGGTATCCACCTGAGCAAATTGTTTGAAAAGAATGCTCATTTTATCTTCAGGAATGCCCATTCCGGTGTCGTGAACCGAAAATCGGATCAGAGCTTCATCCTCCGTTTCCGATTCCAGGTTCGCCCGAATAACCACTTCACCCTCTGATGTGAACTTGATGGCGTTACATGTCAGGTTGGTAAGAATCTGCCGCAAACGACCGGGATCTCCTCGAAGATGAGATGGGACATCGGGCGAAGCGGCGCAGATGAATTCCAAATCCTTTTCATATGCCTTTAGAGCCATCATCTCGGCGAAATCTTCTAAAAGAACGAGAAGATTGAAATCGAGGATCTCCATCTCCAGCATACCCGCCTCGATCTTGGAAAAATCTAAAATCTGGTTGATTATCTCCAATAGTAACTCACCGCTGGATCGAACAGTCTCGGCATATTTCCGCTGTTCGTCTTCCAGATCAGTACTTAAAAGTAGACCTATCATACCTATAACACCGTTCATCGGCGTTCTGATCTCGTGGCTCATATTCGCCAGAAACTCGCTTTTGGTTCGATTGGCGATTTCTGCGAGTTCTTTTGCTTTCTGGAGGTCCAGGGTTCTGGATTTGACTTTTTCTTGTAGAAGGATATTTCTTTCAAAAAGAGAATATGAACTTCCTGTGGACTGAATGCTCTTCCTGACTCTTTTTTTCAGTGCGGATGTTATTTTGTGTTGTTTTTCAAGATCGTTTTCCAGATCAATGATTTTCAGTTTCAGAACATCAATTTCATTCATAACCTAAACCTTTGAACGGCGATGACCTATAGTTACTCCTGTTAACGTTTGATTGACATGTAAGGAGTTGAATTGCTCGCCGAACGTACTGAATCCTATCATCCTGATCTTTCGGATCTCATTTTCAACATCTTTAATCTGTTTCTTTTCCAGAATCTCCAGGCGTCTCAGAATACAATCGAAGCCTATAGTCAATTCGATTTCAGAGAAATCAGTTTCCAATACCTTGACCTTTTCCTTTAGAGTATCAACTATTCCAACGCCTTTTGCCACTATCAGAGGTAATCCTTCGTCAATGGCACAAAAGAAAGTCAGGCTGCCATCATCATTTATTTTCTGTATTGAACGTACATACCAGTCATCCGCGATTTGCAGCATGACCGGATACATGGCAAATGTCTGGGAAGTTAACTCTTCAACATCCAGACCAATAATTCTTGCATACTCCTCCGCGGCGGGTCCTCCATCTATTTCATATACTATCCTTTTTGATGGATCTGCTCTCGTAATGACCATGTCCATTTCCGAAGGAACAAAGTGCTGCAATTTGAATGTTTCGAAATCCAGAGAGGTTTCGATTAGTGAAAAGACAGCTGCATCAGAAATGAATTCTCCGTTGAAATATACTCTTGTTTCTCTGAAATTCTGGCTGTTTCCGGCTGAAGCGCCGATTAAGGATACCCCTTTCAAAACACTATGCAAAGCGGCTGAAACCATTTCTTCCATGACCGATAGACCGTCAATCAATAAAAGACCGAACATTTTCTCAGGATTGAGTGAAGCTGAAAAGATCAATCTGGATGATAGATCGTCAACTATTTCTTTAGAGGATGCGATATTAAAACCTTTGAGAGGAGTAATCATATAAGGGTGTAATCTGAACACCTTCGATGATAAACTCACTGCGACTATTCCGCCATCTATATATCTGGGGCCTATTTCACCGGCAGTGGTACAGCCAATCACCGGGCAGGAAAATGTCTCGTTTATTGCATAAGCCAGCTTGTCCAGGTCGTAGCCCGCCGAACAGAAAAAGATTACCCCTCCCATTTCTTCCTGGTAAATATTTCTGTACAGCTCTTTAACAGCAGATATCTCGTCCTTTGTTATTACTTCAGCCATTCTGGAGAATCTGCTGTCCATATTAACTTCCTCCATCTTCCTGTCAAAACAATTTTGTTCATCATTTTATAAATATCAAGGTCATTGAGCTATGTCAAATTCCGAAATGGATATCCGAGTCTTCTGACCTTTTCCCGCATGGATTCTGCGGAAACCATTGAAATTTTCTGTTCATTCAAACCTTGACACAGCAATATGTAAACATATGTATAGGATAAAGGTGGTGGAAAATGAAAATACTTACAGCAAGACAGAAACAGTTTCTTGATTTCATTTCTGATTTCATTTCTGAACATTCATACCCTCCAAGCATAAGGGATATTCAGAAGCATTTTGGCCTGAAAAGCACAAAGGGCGTAAAAGATCATATCGACAGGCTTGTAGAAAAGGGGTATCTGCACAGAACTGATGGGGTAGCCAGAGCACTTGAGGTTGTCGGGCGATCATCATCAGCAAGAACTGTTCCCGTTGTGGGAAAAGTAGCCGCGGGATTACCGCTGCTTGCAGATGAAAACATTCAGGAATATCTGCCCGTTTCTAAATCGATCGCAAGATCCGAGGGCATGTTCTATCTGAAAGTAAAAGGCGACAGCATGATAGACGCTGCCATACTCGAAGGTGATCTTGTGCTTGTCCACCCCCAGCCTTTCGTCGAACAGGGAGAGATAGCGGTTGTCCTCATAGGCGATGAAGCCACAGTCAAGCGTTTTTACATGAAGAACGGCAGAATTGAACTTCACCCCGAGAATCCTGATTATAATCCAATAATCTGCGACAGCTCTTCGGATGATGTCAGGATCATAGGGAAGGTCACAGCAGTTTTCCGTGAACTGGAATAGAGAGAACAATCCCGCGAAGGAGTAAACTAAATGAATCTGTCCATTTTCAGAAATATTGTACTGATGTTATTTGTGTTATCAGTAATCGGATGCGGTCACTACGAAATTGTATACACTGAAATGCATGCTGTCCCGCAGGAATCCATGATATATGTAGCTACCTTCAATGGTGACATTGTTATCGAGTGGTACCATGAAGACGAGACGTCTCTCGAGATAACGAAATCCTCATGGAGAAGCGAAGAAGAGCTTGAAAAGGTTGAAGTAGTCATTATTACCGATTCCATAACAAGTATAACAGCTCACAAACTTGATGATAGTGCCGATGTCGGAGTATCCCTGGCGTTGCTGCTTCCGATGGGAACCGCCATACGAGTCCTTGAAACCTCCAACGGTGACGTAACAGTGAACGATGGCAATGGTAACGCGGAAGTCAATACATCAAACGGAGACGTTACATTCTCGAATTTCGACGGAACAGTAGATATAAAAACAAGTAACGGAGATATCATTGTATGGGGAGGTACTCTTACAGAGGCTGAAACCTCCAACGGAAGTATAGAAGCAGGAATCTATGCTGTTCCACCTGAAGGAATTGTACTCGACACGAGCAACGGTGACATAATCATAAAAGTTCTCCAGGGACTGAACGCGCAAATCAATATGGATACTTCAAACGGTTCCATAACCATCGATGCGGAATATCTGACAGATGTCAGAATATCTGATTCTGATGGCCGGGCAACACTTGGTGAAGGCGGCCCGATAATCAGGCTTGATACGTCCAACGGAGATATCAAGGTTAGCACAATCAACTGATCAGGTTTACTTTTCTAATAATTCTCTGAGGATTTCAGGTATTTCCGAGGGGGAATTAATGGAAAAATCGGCTTTATCCATTTCCTCCTGTTTTCCGTAACCGTACGCACAGCCTATTGATGGTATTCTGTTCTCGAACGCGGCTTCAATATCATGATACCGATCACCGATCATAACTGCCAGATTACTTTCTGTTCTTCGCATGATCTCTTTTACCCTGTTCGTCTTTGAAGCATTACCATCACGCCCGAGGAGCATGGAGAACATCCTGCGGATACCGAGTGAATCTGTCACAAGTTCGATATACTCCATTCCGGCGTTGGAGCAGATGGCAAGGGTGAAGCCAAGTTCGGATATTTCCTGAAGCATCTGATGTATTCCGGGATACAACTCCCCGCTTTCCGGCAGAGTGTTCTTCTGGTGCTTCCGTATGCCGTTGCGAAAAGCTGTGCAAGTCTCTTTGCTTTCATCAAGGAGCTTTCTGCAGAAAACCTCAAGCGGTTCTCCGTACAGGGCGTTGATGTCTTCCGGAGCCGCGGGGGGAAAGCCGAGATCCGTTATTGCCATATTGATAGCGGGAACGAGAGCTTTCTCAGTGAAATGAAGAGTTCCGTCCAGATCGAAGATAGCAACATTGCAGCTTCCCATAAGTATTCCCTTTTCTATTACGTATTAGCAGCAAATATACATGAATTATTTTCATGAGATGTATATAGATGTTTACATATAAGATCAAGGACAATCTTCCAGGGGGGATATCTTAAACATTTCTCTTCTCGGCAGGGCTGCGGGTAACCCGGTTCGCAATGCCGAAGGCCTCAACTTTAAAGTACATTATCATGTGAGATCATAATGTTTCCAGTTCAAGATTAAAATTGACAAACGGTCCATATTTAGTATGATATATGGACCGGAGGTGGAAGAATGCATATTACAAATGACATAAAACCAGTTACATACTTAAAAAACAGGGCAGCGGATTTGCTTAATCAAATAAACGAAACTCACCGTCCTGTGATAATCACACAAAATGGAGAGCCTCGGGCTGTACTTCAAGATCCAAAAAGCTATGAAAACATGCGTAATGCAATTGGCATCTTGAAGCTGATTTCACAGGGGGAGGCTGACATCAGGGATGGCAAGGCCAAAATCCAGGAGGATGTGTTCAGTGACATTGAGGCAACACTGAAAGAAAAGTCTCAGTGAGCCGTGCGTATCAAGTAGTATGGGCTGAAATTGCCGAGAAGGATCTGAAGGAAATTCTTGAATATATTGCAATTGATAACCCTTCAAATGCATTAGAGATATTTCAAAAAATCAAACAAAGAGCATCAACCCTTTATACCTTTCCTGAGCATGGTCGTGTTGTACAAGAGCTTCAAGATCAAAGCATCCTCATATATCGCGAATTAGTCGTCCAACTCTGGAGAATAATATACAGAATCTCAGATAATATTGTGTATGTGTTATCAGTATTGGATTCAAGGCGAAACGTAGAGGATATCTTATTGAAACGATTAGCGTATTATGAATAATGGACATGGGAAAAAGCAACCAGTTGGTACGCAAAGGGTTTTGATCCAGACGGGTGACCCCGCAATCTGAGAATATCACTTTCTTACATCGGACCTGACCCTTGAAGGACAGCATCTACAAAACAACTCATAAGAACGCTCCGATATCTCCTATCCGTTAGCTTCGGCCTTATCGATGGTGAAGAGTGAAGAATGGGAATCTGCAGGTGATTAAAGAATTCATTATTTTCGAGCTTACAATCAGATGAATCCTCATATTGGAATGGAACTGAAATATGAAAGCTGAACTTGCCTGTCTTCCATGTCTTGTCCGTATAGCGATAGAAGCCGCCGAAAGAGCTACTGATGATTCCGTTCTGCAGAAGAATATTCTGCGCAGATGCCTTGCATTTATGTCCGAAACGGATTTTGACAAAACTCCGCCCGAACTGGCACAGGGAATAAGCTCTATTGTATCCTCAATGACCGGTGTAGAAGATTTCTATCTGGAAACAAAGGCGGCTCATACGAAAAAGGCTCTTCATCTGATTCCCGAGATGGAAAAGATCATCCTGGAATCGAAGGATCCTTTCATTGCCGGTCTCAGGCTTGCAATAGCAGGGAATATTATTGACCTCGGGGTTAAGAACGCTATTTCCGAAGAGGAAATCATGCATACTCTCGTGGAAGCAATGATCAAACCCCTCTCAGGAGTTGACCCGGAGCAGTTCCGGAGAGAAGTATTCAATGCAGAGAGTATTCTGTACCTTGCGGACAATGCCGGCGAAACGGTTTTTGACAGGGTCTTCATTGAGCAGCTTCCACGAGGGAAGGTTACAGTGGCCGTAAGAGGCGCTCCCGCGATTAATGACGCGATTCTCAGGGATGCTTTAGATGCCGGACTTGATCAGGTCGCGAAGATTGTCGAAAACGGTTCAGGGGCTCCTGCAACTGTCCTTAGGGATTGTTCCCCTGAATTCAGAGAGATTTTCAGACAGGCGGATATGATCATCTCCAAAGGGCAGGGCAATTACGAGTCACTTTCATCCGTGAAGGCAAATATCTATTTTCTTTTCAGAGTGAAGTGCGATCTGGTGATGGAACATACGGGATTTCCTGTCGGAAGTCTGGTCCTGCTGAAGGCGGGAGAAGATGAATAAGGGATCATTATCGCCGGGGCTTTTTGCGGCTGACATGGATGGTACATTGCTTCTTCCCGGACGGGGTTTTCATCAGAGGGATATAGCCGCTCTGGAAGCGCTTGGTGAGATGAGAATTCTTCGAGTAGTTGCCACCGGAAGATCCCCCTTCTCCTTCTACAGAATGATGGGAGAGCGAGTACTCCCGATTGACTATCTTGCTCTGTCGAGCGGAGCCGCAATCCAGGATTATCACAGCGGGAAATATCTCCGTTCTCTATCGATGACCCGCGAAGACACATCGTATGCTGTAGAAATTCTGACTGAACTCGGGTATGATTTCTGTCTCCAGGGAGAGATTCCTGAAAACCATGTTTTTACCTACAGGTACACTTCCGGGGCTAATCCGGATATGGAAAGGCGTATAGCTTATTATCCCGGTCACTGCCGTCCGATGATATCCGGGGATGAGAATGTAGTTTCAACACAGATCGTGGTAATAGTGCCTCCTGACAGAACAGAAGGTGTTCTGGAAGCGGTAGTCGAACATCTTGGAGATTCATATAATGTTCTGAGAACCACTTCTCCGCTGGATGGAGAATCACTGTGGATCGAGGTATTCCCCAGGGGCATCTCCAAAAGTGAAGGTGTTGCATGGATTGCCGGGAAAAACGGATTGACGGGAAAGGATTGCGCCGCCGTGGGAAACGACTATAACGACCACGATCTTCTTGAATGGGCCGGATCGGCTTTTGTGGTTGAGAATTCTCCAGCGCATCTGCGGAGCCGCTTTCGTGAAGTTCCCTCAGGCGCGGACGGCGGTGTTGCCGAGGCGGCGAGGCTCTGGCTCGTTGACCGCGGCGATCTTCATGATGAACAGGAGTGGCTGTGAGAGTATTCGCCATAAGCGATCTGCATCTGTCTTTTTCAACAGACAAACCGATGGATGTATTCGGAGATCACTGGAAGGATCACCATATCCATCTGGAAGCGAACTGGAAAGAGCGGATATCGCGCGATGATCTGATCCTCCTTCCGGGAGATCTTTCATGGGCAATGAATATCGATAAGGCAGCAACGGATCTGGAATGGCTGGCAAAACTTCCCGGTAAAAAGATCATATTGAAAGGAAATCACGATTACTGGTGGACTTCTCCTTCAAAGATGAAGAGCGAACTTCCCGAAGGGATAATTCCTCTCCAGAATTCCGCTTATGACGCCGGGGAGTTTATTGTCGCCGGATCAAGGGGATGGATGATTCCGGAATCGGATGAGTACCGGGAGGAGAGTGAGGGATCGATCCTCCGAAGAGAGCAGATCAGGCTCAATCTGTCGCTGGATGCTGCAGAGAGCATGAGCACTGAAAATAAACCGATCATCGCGATGATGCACTATCCGCCGATCGTTAACGGAAAAAGGACTGAATTTTCCAGGATACTGGCGGAAAGAGATGTTACTCTCTGCGTCTACGGACACCTTCACAGTGCGCCGGGGACATGGGGTCAGAAGCTTGATATAACGGTGGATGGAGTTGAGTACAGACTTGTCTCTTCTGACTACCTTGAATTTGAGCCGCTGGAACTTCATATAGGATCAGATTCGATAGAATGATAGTCAGCGTAACCGGCGTCGGGATGAAATTCGGTGCGGAAGAGATATTCTCCGGGCTTTCCTTCAATATCAATCGCGGTGAACGCACTGCGCTCGTTGGAGTCAACGGCGCGGGGAAAACAACCCTGATAAACATTCTGACAGAGGAACTGGAGCCTTCAGAAGGAGATGTGCATCATGCCTTATCGGCAAGGGTGGCACTTCTGCCTCAGCAGATGGGACGCTTCCCCGAAGGCCCGCTTCTCGATTCTGTCTGTGGACGGGCAGGAGACGCAGCAAAGGCTCTCGAACGTATGAATCAGATACATATGGAACTCGAAGGAGCAGAGAAACATGAGGAGCGTGAACAGTTGCTCAGGAAGTTGTCCGATACTCATGATCTTATTGATTCAGGGGACGGATTCAACATCAGGAGCAGGGCCGAGAAAGTGCTGTCCGGTCTGGGATTCTCAACAGATGATTTTTCAAAACCGCTTGAGGATTTCTCCGGCGGATGGAGGATGAGAGCACAGCTGGCTTCGCTGCTTCTTGCCAATCCCGATCTGCTTCTGCTCGATGAACCTACGAACCATCTGGACCTCGACGCCAGAATCTGGCTTGAGGAGTATCTTAAAAGATTCCGGGGCGCTGTATGGATTATATCCCATGATCCGGGGTTTCTGGATCGGGTGGTGACTCAGGTATATGAACTTGAATTTGGAAAGCTGTCTTCCTACAAAGGGAATTATACGTTTTACGAGAAGAAGAAGCGTGAGGATATAACCACGAGGGAAAAGCAGGCAAAACAACAAGCTGAACAGATAGAGAAGATACAGCGTTTCATCAAACGTTTTAGAGCTACGGAGAGCAAGCGATTTCAGGTTCGAAGCCGCGAGAAGATGCTTGAAAAAATGGAAGTCATCCAGACTCACAGAGATCCATCCCACATGAAACTCCGTTTTCCTGACCCTCCAAGGAGCGGGGAAATCGTTGCCCGCCTGGATGGAGTTTCAATGAAGTATGACCGGACTGTTTTCAGTGATGTGGATCTTTCGGTTGAAAGGGGAGACCGGATCGGGATAGTCGGGAAAAATGGCGAAGGTAAATCCACTCTTTCCAGGATTCTCGCAGGTATGGAAAAACCAGCTGAGGGAAACTTCAGTCGTGGTTCGAGAGTCAGTACAGGTTTCTATACACAGGAAATTGATCAGGGTCTCAATCCCGATTTAAATCTTGTTGAGCAGCTTTCCGCGATCAGCCCTTCAAGCAGCGAAAAGGAACTCAGGAGCATACTCGGCGGCTTTCTTTTCACCGGAGACGATGCTTTCAAGAAAACGGGAATTCTGTCAGGAGGGGAGAAAAGCAGGCTTGCTCTGGCGCGGGTTCTGTTGAGTCCTGCTAATTTTCTGATACTTGATGAGCCGACGAATCACCTCGATATCTTTTCCAGAAATGTTCTGCAGGAAGCGCTTGAAAAATATCCAGGCACACTTGTCCTTATCAGTCATGACGAACAGCTGCTGTCCGCTCTGGTTGAAAAAGTCTACGAGGTTCAGGGGGGAAAAGTCAGTCTGTTCCAGGGAAGCTTCGCATACTACCTTCGGAAGAAGCAGGAAAAGATCAGGAGAATGCTTGAATCAAAACAGACTGATTCACCAAAGACGAAGTCACCAAGAGAACTGGAGAACGCCAGAAAGCGCAGGGAAGCCGCGGAGCGTAAAGAGCTTTATAGAAAGCAGAAGAAGATCCAGATCAGGATTGACAGAGTCGAAAGAAAACTCCTGCCCCTGGAGGAAAAAAGGGAAGAACTCGAAGGGCTCCTCGCAGACCCCGATGTTCTATCTGACAGCACAAGGATCATGGAACTTCAGCGGGAGCACGCGTATGTATGTAAAGAGATCGAGGGTTATCAGGAGATGTGGAACGAGCTGGCCGAAATGATGGGTAAGGAAGACTGAACTTATCGAGGCTGGCTGAGCAAGAAGGTTTATCCGGCAGGATTGTATACACCGGCTTCAATTCCCGATAACGATAATCCTGAATCCGGAGATCGGGAAAATAGTGGTTAGTTCAGTCGGTTCTATTTCTTCTTAAGCTTCTTCTCAGCTCGTTTCTCTTTGAGGCTTTTCTTCGGCTTCATCTTGCTTTCTTTCTTCATATCTCTGCTCTTGCCCATACGCTCAACCTCCAACCTGTT
>JAUXIK010000040.1 GCA_030620995.1 Candidatus Aegiribacteria sp. | reverse complement strand
CCGAAAGATGTTTGACTAACATGTATTGAAATTACATAATTGCGTTCTCCGGTGCCCCCGTAGCTCAGCAGGATAGAGCGGCGGTTTCCTAAACCGTAGGCCACAGGTTCGAATCCTGTCGGGGGCACCAAAGAGTGCCACCCACCATTAAAACGACATGGCTTCTTCAAAGGAAAGGCAACCGCGGATGAAGGCGATGATACTGAACAGAGTCTGTGATTTGCGAGTGAATCATGAACCTCTTGACCTTGTCGATATACCGGTTCCAGAAATCTCTGATGATGAAATTCTTCTGAAGGTATCTACCTGCGGAGTCTGTCATACTGAACTGGATGAGATTGAGGGAAGAACACCTCCCCCACGGTTTCCTGTAGTTCCCGGACATCAGGTAGTTGGCAGGATAATCGAGGTTGGCGCTAATGTTACCGGTCATTCAACTGGTGACAGGGTCGGTGTCGGCTGGATCTATTCATCGTGTGGGGCATGCGAATACTGTCTGAATGGATTTGAAAACCTGTGTCCGAAATTCATAGCAACCGGGAGAGATGCTGACGGCGGGTATGCTGAGTATATGAAAGTGCCTGCTGCTTCAGCTTGCTCAATTCCTCAGATTTTCACTGATATTGAGGCTGCGCCGCTGCTCTGCGCGGGCGCGATTGGCTACAGATCCCTTAACCTGACAGAACTGAAGAATGGCCAGCGACTGGGATTGACCGGCTTCGGTGGATCAGGGCACCTTGTTCTTAAGATGGTTCACCACAGGTATCCGGATTCGGATGTTTACGTATTCGCACGGAATCCATCCGAGCGAAGTTTCGCACTCGAGCTTGGAGCGGTCTGGGCAGGTGATACAACTGATCGATCTCCGGAGAAGCTTCACAGCATTATTGATACTACTCCTGCATGGATGCCAGTTGTGGAAGCGCTTGGAAATCTTGTTCCTGGCGGAAGGCTTGTTATCAATGCAATCCGCAAGGAGGAAATTGACAAAGAGTCTCTTCTGAAACTTGATTACAAGGAGCATCTCTGGATGGAAAAAGAGATAAAGAGTGTTGCGAATGTCTGCAGGACGGATATCAGTAAGTTTCTTCTGCTTGCAGCTGAAATGGGGATCAGACCGGAAGTGCAGGAATTCGAACTTGAGGATGCATCCATCGCGCTATTGGATCTGAAAACACAGCGAATACGCGGGTCAAAAGTTCTGGTAATATCTTAAATAGTGCTGGTCTATTTTTCCTGCAGGTACATTTCCGGTCGAAACATCAGGATCAAAGATGAATGCGGAGGACTGTTGACTTATCAATTTTAGATTGGTTATCATTTCGTCTACTTTGTTAAGTGTAACTCTCTTATATTGAAACGTATTATGAAAAGGGTTCTATGAGAATATTGCTGATATCTCCCTATCTGGATATTACATCACTGAGTACGCGGCAGCTTTCATCCTATCTCAAAGCCGGAGGACATTCCGTCAAGCAGATATTTCTTCCTGACCTGGAAAGTATGATTGAAAACGGTGTCGATTTTGTAGAGTGTTACCCCAACGAGGTTATTGAACAGGTTGCAGAACTTGCCGATGGGTTCCATCTTCTGGGCATGTCTCTCATGACCAACTACTTTATCAAGATGACACATCTTACCCGTGGAATAAAGGAGAGAATCGATATTCCCGTTGTTTGGGGAGGGATACACCCTACGGTAGCTCCGGAGGAATGCCTGGATATCGCTGATTACGTCTGTGTTGGCGAAGGAGAAGCAACCTTGCAGGAGCTTGCGGACAGTCTTCAGAAGGGAATCAGGCCTGCCCACGTTAAAAATATCTGGTTCAGGGATGAACAGGGAGAATGTCGCAATCCGGTGCGGGAACCCATATCCGATCTTGATACAATTCCTTTTCCGGACTACGATATTGAAGATCAGTATGTTCTTGTGGGTAAAAAAGTACTACCTCTGAGTGAGGACATTCTGAAAGAAATGGTCCGAGGCCGTATACATTTTACTGAGCCGCATCACTTGATTTATGAAACAATGTGGACTCGTGGTTGTCCTCATCATTGCGCCTACTGTATCAATAATTATTACAGGGTACTGTACAGTGGGTTCAATGTAGTGCGACGGAGAAGCGTGGATAATCTGATTGAGGAAATCAAATCAATTCGTGAAAGATTTCCCTGGTTCAACAGGATCAACTTCATGGATGATGATTTCGCGAGCGCCAGCAATGAGCAGCTCATGCACTTCCGTGATAGATATAAGAAGGAGATTAACTGTCCTTTTTATGCGCTTCTGAGTGTACTTTCCTCCCGCGAAGAAAAAATGTCGATCCTTTTCGACGCCGGGCTCAGAAGGACTCAGATCGGTATTCAATCACTGTCCCCATCCACAAACCGTATGTACAGGAGAGATTTCTTCAACAGGAAAAAACTTCTAAGCCTTGCCGGAACAGTGAACAGGGTCTTCCCTCCCGAATTCTGCCCCACTTATGATGTTATACTCGAGAACCCATGGGAAAGACTGGATGATAGACTCCTGACTCTCAGGGGCGTTCTCGAACTCCCAAGACCATTTGTCCTTCAGTTGTATACTCTTACGTTTTATCCGGGCACAGAGCTTTTCCACAAGGCCATTGATGATGGAATTATATCGGGAACGGATGCATCCTATCTCAAGGAAAATCATGACAAAGATTTCAATTATCTGAATATCCTCTTTATCATGGTCAATAAAAGGATTCCCAACTGTATAATCAGGTTCTTGTCATGGAAACCGATCCCCGCCATTATGGAATCAATTCCCATAAGATGGTTCCTGTCCATTTTCACTCCTCTATACAGAATCCTGAAAAAGAGAGGTGTCTGCAGAGCCCAGAGGAAGAGATTCGGCTGGTTCATCTCAGAGTATTCAGACAAATAAGTACAGTGCCGGTCAGAGCAACAATATCGAGGACGGATGCTTGAGTATTACGAAGTAGACACTTGTATATACATTACTGCCGTAGAGTATTTGTGATGGATCAGGTCTAAAGGTTCATCTCGTCCAGAATGTCGCCTTTGATTATCTTCCTCGTGATCCTGCTCATTTCACTCTCCTTTGAAGAGTCTGCCAAGGTCGGCAACAGTATGATCTGTGAAATACTTCCTGATAAGGTTTGATGCATCCTCTGCAACTGTACCGAACAAACACGAAGAGAGTTCGCATCCCTGTCCAGCGAATGGACAGATGCCGGATTCGAATGTTCCTTCCAGTGCGATCCATACATCCATCAGCCTGATGTCAGAGGGATGGACTGCAAGGCTGAATCCGCCGCCGTGTCCACGTTTTGATATAACAATACCTGCGCGGGTGAGTTTCTGCAGAACCTTAGACAGATGATGGGCTGAACCCGGCCTGAGAAGAAGATCTGAGAGAACAACATGTTCACCCTTTGAAGCTGCAAGTTTCGCAAGCGCATGAATTGCCAGTGATATTGATTCAGGAATAGTAACAGGTGATGACATACATATCCTTTCGATTGGATTGTATAATAGTAATGAAGTACTAATTTGTCAAGACTTACATAGAAGCAGATATGATAGGTTATATAGGGTATTGACGGTAATGAGGAATTAAGTATAATTAGTAATGAAATACCAATTAATGAATAGTAACTGTCCATGCAAACTCCGGAATGAGATGGACAAACATGTGTCCTGAAAAGAAAGGAAAAGAAATGTTTTGTTATCAATGTGAACAGACCGCGAAGGGAACAGGATGTGACAGGTTCGGTGTCTGCGGCAAAGACCCGAAAACTGCGGTAATGCAGGACCTTCTTATCTATGTATCAAAAGGTATCTCCATGTGGGCTCACAGGGCTCGCAAACTCGGAGTGATCGATCATGATGCTGATGTTTTCGTCGTGGAAGCACTGTTCACGACAATAACCAATGTGAACTTTGATTCTGATAATCTGATCAGCATGATCCGCAACGGTGTGGGAATAAGGGATAGTATCAGAAAAACATACATCGACGCCTGCAGTTCAAAAGGAGTAACTCCTGAGGAACTTGATGGTCCTGCTGTGTGGCAGATGCCGGATGATGAAGAGGCTATTGAAACCGAAGCAGTAAAACTGTCGATCGCAGACAGGCTGCAAGATCCCGGCAGGGATATAACCGGTCTTGAAGAACTGATTACGTACGGGCTGAAAGGTTCAGCCGCATATGCTGATCATGCCAGGATACTTGGTTTTGAGAAGGATGATGTTTACGCTTTCTTTCACGAAGCTCTGGATTTCCTTACCAGAAGCAATTCAGTGGACGATCTGTTCGGTATGGCTCTGAAGGTCGGCGAGAAGAATCTTGCAGTAATGGAGCTACTCGATACAGCCAATACCGGAACTTATGGTCATCCTGAACCTACAGAGGTTCTTGTAACTCCTCTAAAAGGAAAGGCTATTGTCGTTTCCGGACACGATCTAAAGGATCTCGAGGAGCTTCTGAAACAGACTGAGGGTAAAGGTATAAATATCTATACGCATGGAGAGATGCTTCCCACACTTGCCTACCCCGGACTGAAGAAGTATTCACACCTCGTTGGTAACTATGGAGGCGCCTGGCAGGATCAACAGAAGGAATTTGATGCTTTCCCGGGTGCTATCCTCATGACCACGAACTGTATCCAGAAGCCGAAGGATTCCTATATGGACAGGATCTTCACCACCGGTCTGGTCCAGTGGCCTGGAGTCACACATATCGATGATCATGATTACGCCCCTGTCATCGAAGCAGCTCTGGCAGCTGATGGATTTACAGAGGATGCTCCTTTCAAGAAGATCATGATTGGATTTGCGCACAATGCGGTACTTTCAGTCGCTGGCAAAGTTGTCCAGGCTGTTAAGGACGGAGACATCCGTCACTTTTTCCTCGTTGGCGGATGCGACGGCGCGAAGTCCGGGCGGAATTACTTCACTGATATTGCACAGCAGATCCCGGATGACTGTATAATTCTCACGCTTGCCTGCGGTAAGTTCCGATTCAACAAGCTTGAGTTCGGTGATATCGGCGGTATTCCCAGACTTCTTGATATGGGGCAGTGTAATGACGCTTATTCCGCGATACAGGTCGCGGTTGCTCTCGCCGGCGCATTCGAGTGTGGTGTGAACGATCTTCCGCTTTCGATGATACTGAGCTGGTATGAGCAGAAAGCAGTAACGATCCTTCTTTCACTTCTTCACCTCGGAATAAAGGATATCAGGCTGGGCCCCACGCTGCCCGCTTTTCTTACACCTGCTGCTCTTGAGGTTCTTATTGAGAAGTTCGCCATCAAACCGACAACAACCGCTGAAGAGGATCTGAAAGCGATACTCGGTTAATCTGGAGGGGATGAAAGGATTTATTATGAAGAAATTCGTATGCACGGTCTGCGGTTATGTACATGAAGGAGACGCCCCCCCGGAGAAATGTCCGCAGTGCGGAGCTCCGAAAGAAAAATTTGTTGAGCAGACAAATGAAAAAATGGTCTGGGCAGACGAGCACGGCATAGGTGTCGCGAAGGGCGTGGATGAGGAAATCCTCGAAGGGCTCAGAGCAAACTTCACCGGTGAATGTACTGAAGTTGGTATGTACCTTGCGATGAGTCGTCAGGCAGACAGGGAAGGATATCCGGAAGTTGCTGAAGCCTACAAGAGGATAGCCTTTGAAGAGGCTGAACATGCCGCGAGGTTTGCGGAATTGCTCGGAGAAGTAGTAGTTGCGGACACCAGAGAAAATCTTCGTGTCAGAGTCGAGGCGGAGTACGGGGCCTGCAAAGGCAAGAAGGATCTCGCGACAAAGGCGAAAAAGCTGGGGTATGACGCCATTCATGATACGGTTCACGAAATGTGCAGGGACGAAGCTCGTCATGGAAAGGCATTCAAAGGTCTTCTTGAAAGATACTTCAACTAGAAAATTTTAATAGAAACACCGTGTGGAGGATGGAATCCTATCCTTCCTCCGCGCGGATGTCTGATATCCTTGTACTCAATTTCAGTAGCAGAACGGAAAGTGGAAGTGAATAAGTGAAAATTACTAAGATCAGCGAGCAGCCACTTGCGAAGAATCCGCACGGTGTCGATGTCAGAAGAGTTTACGAGAGTAATCATGCTCTTTCGAGTGTCATTACTTTCCAGCCGGGCGAGAAGCTGCTTCGTCATATTACGCCTGTCGATGTATTTTTCTATGTGCTCGAAGGTGAAGGTGTTGTTGAGGTCGGAGACGAAAAGAAAAGCGTTTCAAAAGATACAGTAATCGATAGCCCGAAGGATATCCCGCATTGCTGGTACAATGAGAGCGATGATATTCTCAGGGTTCTCGTTGTGAAGGTTCCCCGCCCGACTGGAAATACAAGATTGTTGTAAATAGTGCCTGGCTCTATTAAATTAAGCAGGATATGGTTGTTATGAAGGAGGAAGTATGTTCAGCGCGATTATTCTCTCTGTAATTTGTGCGGTATCCGGGCACGAGCAGTCGTACTATTCACATGACTCTATTCTTCCGGATTCAGTCAGGATAATGCAGCCTTTTAACACGGAAGACTGTCTGCTTATAAGTCTTGACTCAATTGTTGTTTTCCAGCGACCGGATTCCTGTGCAGCTGTCTGGAGCATACTTGCTGCATTTGAGGGTATAGTCCTCTCCGGCAGAACTGTTGACGGGTGGCTGGGATTTGATCCCGGAGTGGCACAGGCGGGTAACATAGGAAGTTTCCGTTTGAGGTGGATTTCCAAGGATGAGAATTTTGTGATCGATGGTGAACTGGACAGTATATCTGTTGTCTGGGGTCCCGGAGCCGGCATCACCTATGCGATGATCTATCAGGATTCACCCCTGTTTATGGAGCCTGATTCACTTTCCATGGTTATTGATTCCATTCCTTCCGGTTCAGCAGCGGGGATCATATCAAGAACTGAAAACTGGTACCTGCTGGATTTGAATGAAAGCCCTCTGGAGGATAGTATTCAGGGATGGATATCGTCCCTGTTCGTATCGGTCAGTGGTGATCCTGATACCATTCCTCTGCTGGAGTGATTATCGGATCATTCAGGTATTCCAGTGCAACGACCCGGTAGGCCGGTGAATAAGCATTCCGGTAGATCGCCGAATGGTGAACTGCAGGAAAACCTGACGACATCATATCCTTAAAGAATATATCAATATTCCTGAATTTTACCGAGAGCAGATCCTTGTCTTTCATGTGAATGAACAACGAGCAGTAGAGTTCCAGCGTATCTTCTGATCCGCTGAATTCCCTTCCTGTTCGAATGAATGCCGAGAGAAGCGCTTCCGGATCCAGTTTCTCCACTGCGTATGGACGCAGATTAACTCGTGCAATCCGCCCGCATGGAGAAATGATATCCTTCAGTGGTTCCCCCGGTTCGCTTCCCGGGTTCATCAATTCTTTTTCGAGCATTGAACGAGCGGATTCGATATCGATGAACGCATGCGAACTTCCCATCGCTGCCTGAAAGAGCAGTTTGTAGATATCGGAGCCGGTCATGAGCGGATGTCTGTCAAGATGGCTTCCCATGATTTTTCTGAATCTTAATTCCAGGTCACTGCACATTTTATTTGTACCTCCAGGACAACTGTCAGCTCTCGAATATATGAATTGTCCTTCAGTCTGACCCGCGAATGTTTCTGAAGGTCTTTACAGGGGCATAACCCAGCAAGTAGCTTTGTAATGAAAATATGTTCTCATTCAGAAAGGATGACAGACATGAGGATGCCTGGTTTTCATTTATCTTTCATATTTCCTGCGGGATTCGTTCTGTTCTTTCTTTCCTCGTTCTCAGGCTACTGCTGTGCTGATGACGATATTTTCGAACCTCCGAGAATACATGAACAGACGCTTTCGGAATATACGAATTCGGGCGACAGCAACTGTGAGATGAAACTCCGCATGCAGGCGTACCTCGACTCGCTGGAAACTGAACTCGAAAGCCTGAGATGTGAGGTTGAGACTGAGATGACCGCAATCCCTGCTCCCGTACTCACTGAATTCCAGATTGCTCACGAAGCCTTTATCATACATGCTGAAGCATGGTCCCAGATCCAGGAGGACATTCAGTGGTTCAATCTCCAGACCGGTGAGCTGTATATGGGGTCAGGCTACGGGTACACGTATACCTGGGGTATGTGCGATCTTGTATGGGAAAGGATACAGAGCTACCGGGAATTTCTCGAGGAAGTTCGAAATCCTGACCACGATGGTTTTGCAATGTTTCCCGGAGAGGGAAGCCACGAGATTGGGGGGCACTGACACGGAAGTGAATCAGACTTCTCTATGTTTCTCCGAATATTGACAATAGTCAAATTCGCAAACAGAATAACTTGTGTACAAGGAGGTCAACAATGAGTAATTCTGATTCTTTTGAGGATAATTACTTCGATGAAGCGGAAAGCGCGTTAAGAAAGAATAAAGAGCAATCCCCCGGAAAGAAGGAAGAAAAAAAGAAGATATCTCCCGTTTATCTCCTTGGAGGGGCTACTTTAATTCTTGTTATCGTACTTGCTGTGCAGTTCCTGTTTCCTGCGAAAACTGAAATAACCGAACCGATCATTCCCCCGGAAGTCATGCAGCAGTTCAATGGTCAGCTCAGCGCTTTTTCTCAAATGGTAGAAGGATATAAACTGATAAATGGAATGCTTCCGGAAACAGAACAGGAATTTCTCGGATATGATGATCCTGTCATAACCTATACCCTTACAGGATATGATTCATACACTCTTGAATACACTTTCGGTGATTCATCTATTGTGCTGGAATCGACCATCGATACAGAAATGGACAATAGTCCTTCTCAGCTTCCCGGCAATCCACCCATTAATCCTCCAGAGGGTATACCGACCCCACCCCAATGACATCGTAATATCCGTACTGACAATAATATAGAATTACTCATCTTGACAATTACTTACTGGTAAGTAGAATACCTACCGGTAAGTAAACATTTGATCATGGAGGAGAAGTATGGGTGACAACAACAAGGAGAAGCTTCTTCAGGCAGGTATTGAACTGCTTTCCGAGAAAACCTTCTCTGAAATTACAATGGATCTTGTAGCGGAATCATCGAACATGTCCAAGCCTATGATTTACTACTACTTTAAAAGCAAGGAAGGATACTACAGGTCTCTGGCAAAATATCTGCTTAAGATGGCCAGGGAGATGATGAAGGATATGTTCAGTCCTGATTTCAGTCTGAGAGATTCGCTTACCCGGTACGTGAAATTCAGAATCGAATTCGCAGAGATTAAGCCCGGACTTGCAAGGGCTTTCATGTCGATGGTTCATGATCCGAATATCGGCTTGATGATCGAGGATTTGAAGAGCGAATTCAATCTGATGAGAATCGAGGTGTTCGACCCTGTCTTCGAAAGAGCGGTTGAAACCGGTGAGATAGATCCGGGTACCGACAGGGTGCTTGTTATGACGATGTTGAATTCGAGTATTATCGCATTCACGATGAAGATTCTGAATCGTTTCCCATCGATTGAATTTCCTGATCCTGCTGGAATGGTAGATATAATCTTCGATGGTATTAAGGGCTGTGGAGCGAAAGGTGGACGGCAATGAAATATCTCATCACACTTGTGCTGGTTATGTGTCTGCCTGCTGCAGCAATAAACCTTCAGGAAGCAATCGATATAGCCCTTGAAAACAGGGGGGATGTGGAATCCGCCCGCATGACGTATGAGAGCGCTGTCTGGGAAAGCAGGAACGCGGATTTCTGGTTCCTGCCCAGCATCAACGGGCAATTCGCTATACAGAAAAATTACGACATCCAGGAGATGACCATTCCAGGAATGGGCAGTATTCCTATGGGAAGTGAGTACAGTTCTATAGCCGGAATTTCGGTCAGTATGCCTCTCTTCATACCACAGGGTCCGGCAGGGGCAAGGCTGGCGTCCCGTTCAGAGGATCTATCCATGTATCAGGCCAGAGCAACCCGCATGGACGCGATTGTGCAGGTTATTAGCGCTTTTTACGGTGTACTCCTCGCGCAGGAAATGTCTGATGTGTCTGAGGAAGCGCTTTCAATAGCTGAGGAGGGTTATGAACTTGCATCTCACCGGTATGAAGCGGGTACTATCTCAAGATTTGAACTGCTTCAAAGTCGAGTTGCATGGGAAAACAGAATACCGGATATGATTTCTGCTGAAAATGCTCTGGAGAATGCGAGAGCAGGATTCGCGGTTGCTCTCGGGCAGGATAACGCGAAAGTAGCGTATATTGAGGGACAACTGGATGATGAACCGGATATTCTGTTGCCCGAGACGCTGAATGAAGCACGAGAGCTTATGATGGCGCAGAATCCGGATCTGCAGGTTGCCGAGCAGATGAAGCTGCTGGGTGATGCCGGAGTTGATATGGCGAGAGCAGCTTTTTTCCCAAAACTTGTTTTCCAGACAGATCTGAACTACCAGGCATCGAGAGATAACATCAGATTTGTAGCAGATGATTACGATAGGAACCTGATAGCGTCTATTGCATTGCAGATACCCCTGTTCAATGGATTATCGGATATCTCAGGTTATAATTCCGCCAGAGCCTCCCGGCTTTCGAGCGAGGCAGCTGCACAGAGCCTTGAACAGGTTGCCGAACTTTCTCTTGTTCGGTCGTGGAACAATCTTGAGGCAGCACGTGAGCGTGCCGCAGCAACCGAATCAACTGTTGAGCAGGCTTTTGAGGGTTCAGAAATCGCGGTGGTTTCTTTTGAAGCAGGAATGATTACACGCCTGGAAATGGACCAGGCCTTCCTTGCTCTTACTTCATCAAGAACAAATCATGCATCTTCTCTCTACGGATTGAGGATGGCAGAGGCTGAATTAATGAGAGTAACAGGAATGATGGAAGGATATATCAGATGAAGAAGTTATTGTATATCGGAGTCCCGATTCTGATTCTTGCGGTTGTATTCCTGTTAATAGGACCCAAACCTGCGGAGAAGGAGGAAGAGGAACGTCCGGTAGCGGTTTCCGTACAGGTTGTTCAATTAACGGATATCTCCAGTACCGCATACGCCAATACCCGCGTGGAAGGGCTTGATGAAGCACTTATTTACGCGATCACACCCGGAAAAGTGGAAGAGGTTCTTGTTTCTGAAGGTGACAGTGTCGTAGCGGGGCAGAGACTTGTCAGATTGAACACTGATCAGCAGGCAAGCGCGGGAACAGCCAGTGCATTTGCCGGAATAAGTTCGGCAAGCGCGAATGTTGATAACGCTGAAAACAACTATGAGAGGTTTCAGTCTCTATTCGAGGCTGGTGCTGTCAGCATGCAGCAGCTTGAAGGAGCGGAAGCAGCACTTGAATCTGCCAGGGCTCAACTGAGCCAGGCCAGAGCAGGGTATACTCAGGCAAGAACCGCGAGAGACAATTCCTGGATCACCGCTCCATTCGATGGTCAGGTCGGGAGAATATGGGCAAGACCCGGTAATTCTGCGGTAAACACTCCTTTGCTCTCCATTTCAAATAACTCCGCCATTATTGCCAGGATACTTTTGCCGGAGGAAGATCTTCTTGATCTTGAACCCGGGCTGCCCGCCTATATAACCGTAAATGCTCTGGATAATGAGTCTTTCCCCGGGATCGTAGTATCCGCTTCATCGACTGTGGATCAGATCAGCGGGCTTGTTCCTGTGGAAGTCCGGTTTGACGATACCAGGGGCAGACTCCGTCCGGGTATGGCAGGAAGGGTGGCTGTTCTAACGGAAACATTGGAGAACACGATAGCGGTTCCGGAAAGTGTTCTCAGAAGAACTCACTCAGGTTACCAGGTTGTTGTTATAGAGAACGGTCTTGCTGTTATCAGGGATGTCAGTACAGGCATCTACAGTGATGGAATGGTTCAGATAACAGATGGTCTGAACGCTGGTGATTCTCTCATTATTCAGGGTCAGACCATGCTGCAGAACGGTTCTAAAGTTGAAGTAGTGAATCGATGAGCCTTCCAGCACTGTCCGTCAAGAGGCGCGTTGCATTCCTGATGCTCTTCATCGCTCTCCTTGGAACTGGGATATTCGGATTGACACAGCTCGGCGTCGATATGTACCCGGATATGGAATTCCCGATGATCATGGTGATGAGCAGTATGGATGGCGCCGGACCGGAAGAGATGGAAAATCTGGTGACGGATGTGATCGAACAGGCTCTGGCAAGAGTCACAAATGTTAAGGAAGTTTCCTCACGATCCATTACCGGACTCAGCATCGTCACGGCCGAGTTTACATGGGGACACAGTTTGCAGCAGGCCGAGACGGATGTAAGAAGACAACTCGACTGGTTTGAAAGATTTCTTCCTGAGGATGCGTCCGACCCACTGGTATTCCCGCTTGATCCAAGTATGCAGCCGGTTATGTATCTAGGTTTCAACAGTGAAATTCTCAACGATTTTGATCTCAGGACAGTCGTGGAAGAAGAAATAGAATCGCTTTTCAGTAGACTTGAGGGTGTTGGTTCCGTGGTAACTCAGGGAGGTCGTGAACGGCAGATCAGGGTTGAAGTGGATCCGGCTTCACTTCAGGAAACGGGTCTGAGCATATCACAGGTCGTAGGGGCATTGCGAATGGTCAGGAACAACACTCCCGCGGGTTATGTCGACGCCGGCGGGATGAACATGAACATCCGGGTGGAGTCCGTCTTTCACGATATGGAGGAGATCGAGCAGCTCGTCGTCGGCTGGAATGCGGGTTCACCGGTTCTACTGAGAGATGTCGCTGATGTGATCGACGGTGAGGCTGAACTGAAACAGTATGTGAGGTTCAATGGCAGTTCTTCAGTATTCTGCTTTATTAATAAGAGATCTGACGCGAATACTGTGAATGTGTGCAGAACGCTCAGGAATGAACTCGAGGAGATAAGTGAAAATTATGGCGATCTTCTTGCACCTGTCGTGCTCTGGGATCAGTCCGAATTCATTGAGCAGTCGATAAACAATCTGGGAACCACAGCTCTCCAGGCATGTATCCTTGCTTTCCTCGTTCTGCTCTTCTTTCTCCGATCATGGAAGAGTGCCGCTGTTGCGGGGATATCCATACCGCTTTCTGTTTTCGTTACTTTCGCGATGATGCATTTTATGCATATCCAGTTGAACATGATCTCACTTGCCGGACTTGCTCTGGCGATCGGAATGCTGGTGGATAACGCGATTGTCGTACTCGAGAACATTTTCAGGCACAGGGAAAGAGGGGAATCCCCATGGAATGCCGCGGTCAACGGTGCCATGGAAGTATCCACCGCAATAACCGCTTCGACTCTTACAACACTTGCCGTATTCATACCGATACTGTTCGTTCCGGGCATAGCGGGGATGCTCTTCAAGGAAATGGTGCTGACCATTACGTTCAGCCTGACAATTTCACTGTTCGTAGCGCTGAGCCTTGTCCCGCTCATTACTTCGTGGACGAAGAATCTCGTGCAGGATCATAAACCGAAGAGCCTGGCGGGCAGGATCGGCATTCTGATCAACAGACTCGAGCATAAATACAGAAAATGGGTCACCTGGTCAGTGAATCATAAAAAGACGGTTCTATTCAGCACGGGGGGAATGTTCCTGCTTTCGATCGTTATCATTGGCCAGCTTCCTTCGGAGTTCTTTCCTGACTCCGATGATGGAATGTTGAGTATCGATCTTGAAAAACCAGTTGGCACAAGCCTCGAGACGACCGATGAGATGGTCAGGGCGCTTGAGGATTCAATCGCTTCGATAATTGATCCTGATGATGCTGTCGTAATATATACTTCAGCCGGGCAGGGTGAAGGCATCATGGCGATGTTTGGCAGCAGTGGTTCTCATACGGCCTCGCTTTTTGTAAGATTAACTCCCGCAAGCACCCGGAGTACTTCCATGTTCGAGTATCTGGACAGGATCAGGGAGGTTCTTGATCAGATGCCGGGTGTGGAGTACTCGACGGAATCGGGGATGAGTCTTCTATCCGGATCCGCTATTGAGATTGATCTGTACGGAGATGATCTGAACAGACTCTACGCGAAGGCCGAAGAGATCAAAGAAGCACTTGGATCCATCGAAGGCGTGGTTGATCCGACGACAACAATGGAAGATCTGATTCCGGAATACACCTTTGTGCCTGATCCGGGAAGACTTTCGATGCTTGGATTATCATCGTCCGGTATAGCGACGGATATCAGTTACGGATTCATGGGATCGAATGCGTCTATCTTTAGAGAAGGAGATCGTGAGTACAATATCTTTGTTCGATATCCCGAGCAGTTCCGTGATTCCCGAGAGGATATCGAGTACGCAACCGTTCTGGGAAGGCCGTTCACATCCTTCGGGACGCTGGAGCAGCGGATCGTATCTAATACTATAACAAGGAAAAATCAGGCAAGAATGGTCACGATATCCTGCGGTGTTTCGGGGAGATCGCTCGGAGCGGTAGCAAACGATGTATCGACTATGATGAATAACCTGGAGCTTTCAGAATTCAGATATGAAACAGGCGGAGAGATGGAGGATCAGAAGGAGACCTTCATGTATCTCGGTATCGCAATAATCGTTGCGGCCGCGCTTGTGTATATGGTTATGGCGGGGCAGTTCGAGTCCTTCCTCGAACCATTCATTATTTTCTTCACTATTCCGCTGGGTTTCATCGGGGTAGTGCTGGGGCTTCTGGTAACGGGTACAACGCTTTCAGTGATGGCGCTGGTGGGTATGCTCATGCTTGTAGGTATTGTAGTTAATAACGGCATAGTGATGATCGATTATGCCAATCAGCTGCGCAAAGCGGGCAAGGAAGTAAAGGTGGCCATCGTCGAGGCATCAACCATCAGAATGAGACCCATCATCATGACGGCAGCGACTACAATACTCGCCATGTTCCCTCTTGCGCTGGGTATTGGCGAAGGGGCTGAGAGCTGGGCTCCAATGGCGATAACCATAATCGGTGGACTGATTGTTGCTACTGCACTGACCCTGATCGTTGAGCCCTGTATCTATGTACTGTTCGGCAGCCGCAAGGTTTTCAGGAACAGAAGAGAAAACTGATCAGCAAAATGAATAAGCCTTGCTAGAAAAGTGTCTTGATGTCAGCCCAGGTACTGGATTCTAGTATATTCCAAGAATAATAGAAATCGAAGAACATATCAGTTCCTTCACCGAACATAATGTCAGATCTCACCCATACACCGGAACCATCGTTGTACCATGTGTAACTGAGTACGCCCCAGGTACCGACAAGAATGAAGCAGTTGTCGGTAACATCAGCCTGGGTTTCAAACCAGTAATGTGTGCCGAATTCAAGTTCTGGCCATGTATCGGTTTCATTAATGTTACAGGTTGTCTTGTAGATGTCATAGCCCCAGTTTGTATCGCCTGTGAACTCATTTGTGCAGGGAACTGCCTCACCCCATACATCGGTTGAGGTATTGGGATCAGAGTCGCCATTGTCTTCCGAGAAAACGAAGTTCATGGTTGAGCCCATGCTACCGGTCCAGATCATCCATACATAGATATAATCAAAATAATATTCGGGACCGGAAAGCTCGAAATCATCACAGACCCAGCGGTCACCGGCACCGTAGTTGCTGTATCCGCTGATAAGCTCGGCATAGTCGTAGGTTTGAGAGTAAACAAGACCGTCAATACTGACCATGCCGTTGCCCTCGGCGTGACGATTGCCAAGATCGGCATCGACCGCAAAAACAGAAGCTGCTACGATAACAAGTGCAAATATAAACAGTTTCATGATTATGTCTCCTTTCATAAAAGCCAGAGAATCTCTGGTGAGAAATACGGGTTAAATCTCTGTCTGGAACAATAATACAGGGGACAGCCCTGTCCTGTCAACGATACTTTCCCACAGGATACTATGCTTACAGGAAGGAGGAGTTCATGTGGTACATTGTAATTGGTTTTCATCGGAATGAAAGGAACCTGGATGCAGTAAATCGAATCAGGTGAACTAGAAGAGTGTCTTGATGTCAGCCCATGTTCCGGATTCGAGAGCGTCATTACCGTAGAAATCGAAGAATATATCAGTTCCTGTACCGAACATAATGTCAGATCTCACCCATACACCGGAACCATCGTTGTACCAGGAATAACTGAGTACACTCCAGGTTCCGACAAGTATAAAGCAGTTGTCAGAAGCATCAGCCTGGATTTCAAACCAGTAATGTATGCCGATTTCAAGTTCTGGCCATATATCGGTTTCATTAATGTTACAGGTTGTCATGTAGATGTCATAACCCCAGCCAGTATCGCCTGTGAACTCATTTGTGCAGGGAACTGGCTCGGCCCATACTTCAGTTGCGCTGTTGGGATCGGAGTCGCCATTGTCTTCGGAGAAAACGATGTTCATGGTTGAGGCCATGCCGCCGGTCCAGATCATCCATACAACAATATGTTCCACTACATATTCGGGACCGGTAAGTATGAAATCATCGCAGGCCCAGCGGTCACCGCAGATGTTGTATCCGTTTATAAGCTCGCCATAGTTGTAGGTTTGTGAGTACATAAGACCGTCAATACTGGTCATGCCGTTGCCTTCGGAGTGTTGATTGCCAAGATCGGCATCGACCGCAAAAACAGAAGCTGCTACGATGACAAGTGCAAATACGAACAGTTTCATGATTACATTATCCTTTCATCGGAATTAAAAGGGTTGTAACAAAAAAAGGGGAAGGGCTGAAGCCCTTCCCCGCAGATCAGCAAATCGAATCAGGTGAACTAGAAGAGTGTTTTGATGTCAGCCCATGTGCTGGATTCGAGTGATTCATAACCGTAGAAATCAAAGAACATATCGGTTCCTTCACCGAAGATAACGTCAGATCTCACCCATACACCGGAGCCATCATTGTACCAGGTGTAACTGAGTATGCCTGGGGTACCGACAAGAATGAAGCAGTTGTCTACAACATCAGCCTGGGTTTCAAACCAGTAATGTGTGCCGATTGTAAGTTCTGGATGTACATCAGCTGCATTAATATCACAGACGGTCTCGTAGATGTCATAGCCCCAGTTTGTATCGCCTGTGAACTCATTTGTGCAGGGAACTGCCTCGGACCATACCTCGGTTGCGGTGTTAGGATCGGAGTCGCCATTGTCTTCCGAGAAAACGATGTTCATGGTTGAGCCCATGCCACCGGTCCAGATCATCCAAACAACGATTGAATCGACAAAGGTTTCAGGACCGGCAAGTTCGAAATCATCACAGACCCAGCGGTCACCAGCGCCGTAGTTGCTGTAACCGTTGATAAGGTTGGCATAGTCGTATGTTTGTGAGTACATAAGACCGTCAATACTGACCATGCCGGGCCCCTCAATGTGACGATTGCCAAGATCGGCATTAAGGGCAAATGCAGAAGCTGCTACGATAACAAGTGCAAATATGAACAGTTTCATGGTTACCTTTCCTTTCAAAAGGGTTAAACTTATGTGAATACTAAGCCGGTCATCATCCGGTGTCAACCTTAAGAAAACCTGTAAGATCGCCCCTCCCGTACCTGCTGTCATCTGAATTCAGTCAGTCAGATATAAGAAAAAGAGGGCGGGTAACTCCTGCTCTTATCTGAGTCCTTCCTGACATGCTTGCCGTATTTCCCTCAGAGTTTCTCAGGAAATCGGCGGATTCGTCATTCATTGAGATGTTACCAAAACCTTCCGTCAGTATCATTGTAAACGGGATGTTTTCATCTCCGGTGATAGCAACACCCAGCTCTTTTCCGTAGAATGAGACCCAGTCATGAGCAGGGATGGAAGGTGCGATGATCCCGGAAACACCTGATTCTGAGGCTCTTCTCAGGAAAGGTTCATCAATCGGCTTTGAGGAGAAGACGATGCTTCCTTCCTGTAAAGTGCCGCTTTCCAGGTTCAGAATCTCGCTGAGAGGACCGCTGTTTTTTCCTCCGAAACCGATAACTCCCTGAAGCTTTGTACCTGTGCCACGAACTGTTGCGGACTGTCCCTTGATTACTCCGGACACTGTTCCATGGACGTGGGAGCACATCTTAACAGGATTAATATCATACTGCAGCATGACTGTTCCCTTTTTTAAGTCGATGTGTTTAAGGATTCCGCTGGAGGGAGCCTTGACGAAGATCGGCTTAGATAGATCAGATGCGAGAACCTGTTCGGCGCCCACGAAGTCACCCAGTTTAAATTTAAGATATCCTCTGATATGCCTTGGTTTGATCCCGAGTTGACCGGCTACATCGACTATGTGTGGTTTTTCGTCATAATCCTGGATTTCCCTCAGAATAATGAGACCGTTCTTCTCGATCTTTATTATCATTCCCCTGACTGTAGACCGGAAAGTGAAGTCGAATCCGGTCATTCCCTTTCTATGGACCTTGTATAACGGCTGGTTCAGGTTTACAGTATCACCCACACTGACCAGAAGACCGCTCCTGACTTCATCCGGAGTGAGATGTCTGTCATATCCCGTGGTCCGGTTGAGATCAATGATGAAGAGTCTCGCCGGCTCGAAACGATTCTCTCCAATCAGAGTACCGGGTTCGATGCAGTCACCCTCGCTGACGAAGATATCACCTTCATAAGGGAGTCTGTATTCGATTTCCCAGTCTCCGGTTTCGATTCCGCCATGTTCGGGTGACAGTTTCGAGCTGAATGTGATATCCTCGTGTTCGAATTCAGTGATACCGGACCTGGCCATGGGAATGTCAAGCTTGTGTTCCCCTCTGCCTCTGCAGTCTATGATAACGGGAAGATCCGTCGAGAGATGTTCGATTCCGTTCGAACCAAGCATTACATCTTTCACAGTGCTGAAGTTCAGATTCCCTCCCGATTTGAGGAATAGGATCTCACCACCGCGCACTTTCCAGTCTCTGCCGGAATTGCTGTCGTGGACTTCGAGCACCATCCTGTCCTTCTCAATTTTTCCGGTGGGAGCGACTACCCATCCGATTTCCCTGAGACATTCTTCTTTGAACAGGCTGAGTGCGGCTTCTGAATCAATTTCGGACAGAACTCCCAGATGAGGACTCCTGAAATGTCTGTCAATGGCAATTCGAGTTATTCCTTTCGGTAGAAAAGCTTCTGCTAATATCCATAAAGCATCGATCCTGTCCGAGTGGGAGATAATACCTCCAGCACCGATAATTGAACCTATATCCGAAATCTTGAAACTGGATTCAGTTTCGCAGGTGTAAAACACCTCATCGAATTCCTTCCGGTTTCTCTGCTTCATACGATCCAGGAAGCCGACTCTGCTGGTTTTGAAGCAGGCCTCCATATGATCAGCCCACGCGGATTTTGCGCCTTCGATAGCTACAGCCTGCTCGAGCAGTTCTTCTCCCGGTGTGGAGGGAACAGAGGTTGGAGCAAGAGTTTTGTTGAAGATGTAATTTCTTATCTCGCTCTCTATGAAAGAGGGTGGAAGATGACACATGATGGCTTCGATACCGACATCTGCAAGAACATTGGAGATAGAGTAGCTCATTCCGGTATTGGCGGCAACGGTTCTGCAATACTCACCCGAGATACTTGAGAAGATGTCAGTAGTTGCTCCGCCCATGTCCATCATGACCACGGATTCATTCTGACTGTCTCCGTAGAGTTTCAAAATATTCTCAACAGCTGCGGGAGTCGGAAGAATATCCGAGATCGTATAGTTTTTGAGTTCCGAATATCCAGGCGCTCTCTCCATTACATTTTCCATGAATAGTCTGTGGACTTCATGTCTTGCGGGACCCGTATTCAGTTCAGTCATTGATGGGCGAACATTGTCAGCAATACTTATATCAAAAGTGTCCTTGAGTACCTGCTGAATAAATGGCCTGGCTTCTCTGTTTCCACAGAAGACCAGAGGGATCTTCATGTTCTGCCTGAATTTGGGCTGTGGGTTCGCAAGAGTAAGCAATTCAGCCAGCCGAACAACTCCGGCTATTGCCCCTCCGTCTGTACCTCCGGCAAGAAGAATCATATCAGGATGAAGATCCTGCATGTACATCATTTTCTTAACTGCCGGAAGTTCGTCATCTATGGTAATTGTTCTCAGGATGACTCCACCGGCTCCACATGCTGTATTCTCAGCGATTCTGCCGGTCTCCGTTGAGGTTAACCCGAAGACAAGCATCTGAAGACCTCCACCCGCGGAACTTGTCGTAAGATATGGTACCGAAGGCATACCTTTTCCACGGGAAAGCATTTCTCCAGTCTGGGATTCCAGTATTTGAATTGCCCTGGAGACTCCAATGCACACATCTTCATCCGGTTTTTCAACTGTTGTAGGTACATCTGCCATGGAAACGAATCTGAGTTTATTGTCTGACCCGCGAGTGAGTAAGAGAGCTTTGGTGGTTGTGCTGCCGATATCTGTAATCAGAAGCAGCCCGGTACTTCTCTGTTGTATGTTATTTTCATTTGCGGCTGGTGAGCCATCGGTTGATTTCATGATATTCCCTTCAGTCAGACAGCATTAATTAATCGTGCTGAGTCTGAATGATGTCAATTATACATATCTCGAATCAATCTTATTGCCCGTATTCACTCTTTGTATAATAGTACATATTCTATATGATGTTTGTATTCAATGCGCTGATTTCTCAAAATATCACACACATAGCATTTCAGGAAGGAAAACCAGATGGCAATCGTAATCGACGGGACCGGTCTTACCGTAGAAAAAATGATAAGAGTCGCAAGGCACGGGGAACAGGTTGAACTTTCACCAGCCGCCGAGGAGAGAATCAGGAACTGCCGCGGCATGATTGACAGAAAGCTGGCAGCCAAAGAGATCATGTACGGCGTGAACACCGGGATTGGTGAATTTTCGGAGACACTGCTGAATGATGAAGAGGTTAAACTGTTCCAGAAATATCTCGTCTACAATCACGCAGCCGGAATTGGTGATCCCGCTCCGCTTGAATATGTCAGGGGAGCGATGGCTTCACGAGTAAATGTTCACGCAAAGGGACATTCAGCGATGAGACTGGAGATTACACAGCAACTTGTTAACATGCTTAACAGAGGGGTTACTCCATTTGTATGCCAGAAGGGTTCTGTTGGCGCCTGTGGTGATCTTGCGCCCATGTCTCAGATTGCGCTTGTTGTGATTGGTGAAGGGGAGGCTTATTACAACGGTGAGCTTCTACCTGGAAAGGAAGCCCTCAGGCGTGCAGGGCTTGAACCAGAAACATTCCATGCACGTGATGGTCTTGCGACAATCAACGGATCAAACGTTCTCAACGCGATGAATACCATTCACCTGTATGACATGAACAGGTGGCTCAAACAGGCGGAAATCGCTGCAGCTATGAGCCTTGAAGCTCTCATAGCCAACTTCAAGCCATATAATGAAAAGCTTCACAAAGCCAGAGGATTTTCAGGTGCCGTGCGAACAGCAAACGCTCTTATGAGATGTATTGAAGGCAGCGAGCTTCTCGAAGGTGGAAAGAAAAAGGTTCAGGATGCCTACTCCATGCGAAGCACCCCTCAGGTCATCGGTGCCGCACATGATGCGCTGGCGTATGCAAGGAGTCAGGTCGAGATTGAACTGAACGGAGTTGGCGACAATCCTGTATTCTTCCCTGATGAGAATATCGTGCTTACCGGAGCAAATTTCCAGGGAACTCCCGTATCTCTTCCCATGGATATGATGGGAGTTGCCATTACAATGGTCTCGGTCATGTCCGAGCGAAGATTGAACAGAATTCTTAATCCGGCGCTCTCCGTTGGACTGACACCTTTCCTCGCGGAGAAACCCGGACTCTACAGCGGTCACATGCTCAGCCAGTATACGGCAGGGATGCTCATTGTCGAACAGAGATCACTTTCAGCGCCTTCAGCCTGTGCTTCGATTCCTGCCGCGGCGGATCAGGAAGACTTCGTGAGCATGGGAATGAATACAGCCATTCAGAACCACCAGATTCTGGAAAACGCATACGGTATACTCGGCATTGAATTAATCGCGGCGGCAGACGGGCTTGACCAGAGGAACCACAAACCAGGCAGGGGTGTTTCTGCTGCGTATAATGTAATAAGGAAGCATATAGATCATCTTGGTGAGGATCGACCTCTTTATCCGGATCACACCAGAATGGCAGAAGTAGTCAAATCATGCGAAATACTGGAAGCAGTTGAAGCTGAGGTAGGATCGCTGGGATAGGAAAGAACTGATGAATCGGTTTGTCCTCGTACTCTCGTTTGTTCTCGTGTTTATTTCTTCCGGATTGGCGGTTCCCGAGGGAATACCGATTCAGTACATGGATTCAAGGGGCAGAATGCCGATGTCCACTGCAGAACGGATTGTGATAACAGAAGACCGGGGACCATATCTCCGGACCGTAACCGCTCAAACCTGTGGATCTGATGCGGAAAAAGTCGTTCTTCTTGTTGAGGCGGAAATAAACTCCGGTATCAGCGCTTCACTCGCCACTTTCCAGGCCGACCTTGAAGCCGAAGGATACATTGTGGATATCTGGCTGATTTCCGGCGGCACAGCAGTTGATATCAGGAATGACCTTAAAACTGAATACACTTCCGGTGATCTTGTCGGAGCGATCTGTATTGGTGACATTCCTACAGGATGGATGGATACAGGTTACGGTGAGTATCCTGTTGATGTCTTTCTGATGGATATGAACGGAACCTGGAACGATCCGGATTCCGATGGTTTGTACGAGTCAGCCAGTAATGATGGACCTGAAATCTGGGTTGGAAGGCTGACACCGACTTACCTTACATTCGGTGGATCAGTTGAGCTTCTGAACGACTATTTTGCAAAGAATCACGCGTACAGGATTGGTATGCTCTCCCTTCCCGACAGAGGACTGGGATATGAGGAAGCCTTCACCGGACTTACGCAGTATCTTGATCTTCTGTATCCTGTTGTTGTCACGAAAAACAATCCTTCAGGAACGAATGCGGATGATTTCAAAGCCGAACTGATGAACGGATACGAATGGGTTCATCTTATTTCCCACTCCAGTCCGTGGGGAAGCAGTTTCCATGATGGAGGTTCTGGAGGGACTTTTAATAATTTTGAAGTACTTCCACTCGACCCGCATGCTTTTTTCTACGTTCTCAACTGCTGTTCCAACGGACGATGGACTGAAGTGGATAATATCGCGAACAGTTATATCTGGTGTGATACTTACGGTCTCGCCGTGCTTGCGCAGACCAGGGTAGACTATACCAACTATTTTCAGGAGTACTACCAGTCCCTTGCCTCCGGGAACTGCCTCGGAGCGGCCTA
>JAUXIK010000066.1 GCA_030620995.1 Candidatus Aegiribacteria sp. | reverse complement strand
GCTTGCTGTTATCGCATACAGTCAACCGTGCACGAGAATGGCGATAGAATCCATAAGAGGAGTGAATTGTGACAGTGCCATAAGAACACTCCTGGAAAGAGATATGATCAGGATCTCAGGCAGGATGGAGACTCCGGGAAGACCACTTCTGTATTCAACAACCAGGGTGTTTCTTGAATATTTCGGTCTGACTGATATTGACCATCTGCCAAGATATGAAGAAATTGCTGAACTGTTGTGTATGAGCTCCTCTGAAATGGAAGAAAAGGATTTATTTGGTGCAGCAGACGAATAAAGGTTTTAGACTTAACAGATATCTTGCACGATCCGGTATTGCTTCGCGGAGGAAATGTGACGAACTGATTCAGAATGGTCTTGTATCCGTCAATGATAAAATCACCACAATTCCGGGATTCAGGGTTACATCTGATGACAAGGTCATGTGTCAGGGAAGAAGAGTAAAACCTCTGGCGTTTGTGACTGCTGTTCTTAATAAACCTTGTGGTTATGAGACTACTTTATCTCCCGATTCCAGGAGATCTGTTTTGCAGCTGATAAAAGGACTGCCGCCGGGAACTGTTCCTGTCGGACGACTGGATATAAATACCGGAGGTCTGCTGCTTCTCAGTAATGATGGTGAGCTTGTTCATCGACTCACCCATCCATCCTGGCAGGTTGAGCGTGAGTACAGATTATTGCTGAAAGTTCCTCCTGCGCCTGAAACGATAAAAAAACTGAGGAAAGGGATATTCCTGGGTCGAGGCGAATATTCAAATCCTGTGTCGGTAAAAATCACTGGAAAGAAGAATATCAATATTGTACTGCATACAGGAAGAAACAAAGAAGTGAGACGCCTTGCGGAGAAAAGCCAGCTTGATCTTTCAAGACTGGAGAGAATTCGATACGGTCCTGTAACTTTGAACGGACTGGAACGGGGCTCCTGGCGGATACTGCGTGCCGAAGAACTCGAAAAGCTGAAAGCAGCTGTTGATCTGGATTAGCTGATTTAAATTAACTCTTGACGTACCATACAATTATTCTGATATTTGCAGCCATCTTGAACGAAAGGGTGTGACCTTGCCTGACTAGAGTGATCGCAATAGACGGACCAGCCGCTTCCGGGAAGAGCACTACCGCTCGTCTGGTGGCTGATATGCTTGGTTATTCATATCTTGATACCGGAGCCATGTATCGGGCTTCGGCTCTTTTATTCATACGTAATGCAATACCGCTTGATGATTCTCTTCTCCTCGCTGAAAACATCCGTAATCATTCCATTGATATACGCAACGGAGCTGTGTTTATTGATGACGAGGATGTTTCATCCTTAATAAGAACTCCTGAGATAAGCGACGCAGCAAGTATAGTGTCCTCTAAATCTGTTGTACGCAGAGAAATGGTAATCCTTCAGCAAATATTCGGCAAAGCTCACAATACTGTAGCTGAAGGCAGGGATATGGGAACAGTGGTGTTTCCGGATGCTGATTTGAAGATATATGTCATTGCTGATGTTGCCATCCGTGTTCTAAGGAGATGGAGAGAATTGCGCCTGATGGGGAATGAAGCCAATTATGGAAAACTGCTCCGCTCTCAGCTTACAAGAGATGAAAGAGACAGAAACCGACTGGACAGCCCTCTCAGAATTGCACCTGGAGCTTTTATACTTGATTCAACCCTGATGACCATAAACGAGCAGGTATCTACTGTTATAGAACTTTTCAGAGAGCGAATGGGTGTGATACAGTGAAAGAATCCGTCCGCATCCGCATCCAGTACTACGGAGGCCTGATTGCACGATTGCTTTTTGGATTTTCTGTTCATGGAGCTGAGAGAGTACCCAGGAAAGGCGGAGTTATTATTGCCTGCAATCATATCTCCGAAATGGACCCGCCTGTTCTTGGTTTTGCGATTCCCAGGCCAATTGCCTTCATGGCAAAAAATGAACTGTTCAGGAACAGATTCGGTGATTTCATTTTTAATAAGCTCAATACTATTCCTGTAAATAGGTCAGGAGTGGATACAAACGCTATCAGATCGGCAGTAGATCATTTAAAGAATGATATAGCAGTTGTTATTTTTCCTGAGGGAACAAGAAGCAGAGACGGCAGACTTCTTCCTGGAAAGGCTGGTATCAGCCTGATAGCATCAGTTTCCAGGGTTCCCATCCTTCCGGCGTTCATCTGGGGAACTGATCATCCCGGAAAAGCGATGTCAAGAACCGGGAATCCATTCAGCATACATTTCGGGAAGCTGATTCCCAGCAGCAGGATAATGACCATCAGGAAGAAATATGGAGCTAAAGCTGTTGCGGAGAAGGTGATGTCTGCTATAGCCGAAACAGGTATTAGTGCAAAATTATATGTGAATAATTATGATAATATGGAACAAATGAAAGGAACAAAGTGACAGGTAAAGATGAACTTATCGTAGGTCTCACTCCTGAGGAGATAGAGGCCATAGAGGGGCAGGATTACTCCCTGTCCGAGCGCGAGGAGATGGAAAAAAAGTACGAGGAAAACATAGGCTCTCGAAATATAAAACCGGGAGCGATTGTTAGCGGAAAACTGCTCAGAAGAGTAGGAAAAGAAGTGATCGTAGATATCAACTACAAAAGTGAAGGCATTATTCCGATAAGTGAATTCGGGAAGGACGAGGAGATTATCCCCGGGGAATCCGTTGATGTTCTTATCGAATCACTCGAGGATCAGGATGGAAGGGTTTCCGTTTCAAAGGAAAAGGCGCACTTCCACATGGTTTGGAAGGATATCAAGGAAGCCTACGATACAGGTTCCGAGATCAAGGGAACCGTTGTCCGCAGGATCAAAGGCGGTCTTAAGGTGCGAATCATGGGAGTTGAAGCTTTCCTTCCAGGATCACAGGTTGCTTTAAGACAGGTTCCGAATCTCGAAAACTTCATGGGTAATGAATACAATTTCCGTGTAATCAAACTCAATAAGCGTCGTCGGAATATTGTTGTAAGCAGGAGGCAGGTTCTTGAAGAAGCAAGAGCTGAACAGAAAGACACTCTCATCAAGGAACTTGAAGAGGATCAGGTTCGCGTTGGAATCGTCAAGAACATCACGGATTTCGGAGCATTTGTTGATCTTGGCGGAATAGACGGGCTTCTTCACATCACGGATATGAGCTGGGGACGCATTCGTCACCCTTCACATCTTCTGGCAATTGGAGATGAGATCGAAGTCAAAATACTGAAGTTCGATCAGGAACGTGAAAGGATCTCACTAGGACTCAAACAGCTGCAGCCATTCCCATGGGAGGGAGTCCAGGAGAGATTCCCTGTTGACACGATAATTATGGGTAAAGTAGCCAGTATTACCGATTACGGAGCATTTGTTGAATTGGAGCCAGGCGTTGAAGGGCTTGTTCACATCTCCGAGATGTCATGGACGAAGCATATCCGACATCCATCCAGAGTTCTTACGGTTGGAGACGAAATTGAAGTAATGATTCTCAGTGTAGATGAAGAGGAGAAAAAGATCTCACTCGGACTCAAGCAGACTCTTGATAATCCATGGGATACAATAAACGAACGATATCCTGTCGGTACTGAAATTGAGGGAAAAATCCGCAATCTGACATCTTTCGGCGCTTTTGTCGAAATTGAAGATGGAATTGACGGCCTTGTTCATATTAGTGATATGAGCTGGACAAGAAGAATCAATCACCCTTCCGATATTCTCTCAAAAGGTGATGTTCTCAAAGTAGTTGTGCTGAACATCGATACTGAGAACAATCGCATATCACTGGGTCTGAAACAGACGCAGGAGAATCCATGGAACTCGATGGAGGAGCGATATCCGGTAGGCAAGGATGCAAAGGGCGAGGTTGTACAGCTTCTGGACAGAGGAGTTGTTGTGCGCCTTGATGACTACATTGAAGGATTCGTACCACAGAGTCAGCTTGGATGGGAGAATCTCGAAGATCCTTCAGATGTCATTCGTATTGGCGATGAGCTTCCACTCAGAATTATTGAGCTTGAGCCAACCAGCAGAAGAATCGTTCTCAGCGTTCGGAGTTATTTCAATGGAAGACCCATGGAGGAACTGAGCGCTTTCAGAGAGAAGCTTGAAGGCAGGGAAAAACTGGAGGTTACTGCTGTCGAATCCGAAACTTCAGAAGTTGAATCTGAAGAATCTCCGGATGAGGCCCGGGAAGAGACTGGGAAAGAAGCTGCTGTTGTTACTGAAACCGACGAAGCTCTTGAGAATTCAGAAGATACCTTAGAAGCAGCTGAAGAAAAGAATGAAGAAACAGTGGAGGAAGCCGCTGAAGAAAAGACTGAAGAAATAGTTGAGGAAGCAGCTGAAGAAAAGACTGAAGAAACAGTTGAGGAAGTCGTAGAGGAAGCAGCTGAAGAAGAAGCGGAAAAAACAGAAGAAGAATCTGATGAAGACTCTGAAAAAAGTGAAGACGACAGCCCGAAAGATGATGATGAAGTCGAAAAGGGCTGAGTTTCCTTCCTGACAGAAGAGAGCGGGAGGGAGGACAACTCCCTCCCGCATAATAATGATAAGAAAACACACTATTTACGGTCATACACTTGGATGTCGCTTGAATGCGTATGAAACTGAAGCGCTCCTGGAGGGGTTCAGGCTCAACTGTGGAATTGAAAGAGCTGACGAGCCGGAGGACGCTTCGATAATACTCGTTAATTCATGTGCTGTTACAGGAAGAAGTACAGCCCGTTCACGCAAGGCAGTCAGGTATTTTCTTCGAAGAACAGACGCCGTTGTGATCGTAACCGGATGTGTAGCTCAGGTTGCTCCTGAAGAATTCGGTGATCAGAATGCTATCATCGTGCCAAATACCGACAAGAGTCATCTTGTAGAGACGATTGCCGCTCTTCTGAATATTGAATATTCTCCCGATAGCACCGAGCAGGATATTCCTTCCGGTGCTCTGTTTCCGATCAATGCTCCTGAGGTAATCTCTCGAACAAGAGCTTTTCTGAAGATTCAGGATGGCTGTGATAACCACTGCTCCTATTGCATAGTACCTCTTGCGCGTGGCCGATCCAGAAGCCAGCCCCGAGAACTGGTGCTGTCCCAGGCAGAAAAACTTGCGTCAGCCGGGTTCAGAGAGATTCTGCTGACAGGAGTGGATCTTGTCAGGTACGGTAATGACCTGTACGGAGATGATTATGACCTGACAAAACTGGTGCGTGATCTCCTTTCGATCGGAGGGTTCCGTGTGAGACTTAGTTCCATGGAACCAATTGGATTATCGAGTAACATGATTAAGGGAATAGCCTTGCCCGGTGTCTGCAGGCATATGCATATACCAATTCAGAGCGGGTCAGATAGAATTCTCAGACGAATGAAAAGAATGTATTCAAAGAAGGATATCATCGGGCTTCTCGATAAATGCATGGAACTGTTTCCAGGGCTTGCTCTTGGAGCGGACATCATTGTCGGATTTCCGGGAGAGACATCCGAGGATTTTCAGGAAACTGTTGATCTTATATCGCATCCCGCAGTAACATATCTTCATGTATTTCCATTTTCCGCCAGACCCGGAACACCTGCTGCTTCATATACAGAGGATATGATACATAACGAGACAATTACGGAAAGAGCTGTTTACCTCCGATCATTTTCTGATGAAATTAAACGGAAGTTCAGAAATACTCAGGTGGGAAAAAACGCTCTTGCGCTGGTAGAAGCCAGACATGATAAGAGTTCAGGAAGACTTATAGGTATGACCGACAACTATATACCGGTTCTAACACCTGACGGCAGCAGGGAGGGGGAACTGGTTTCGATGATAATAAGGGATGATAATATCTGCTGGGATACAAGATAACATGAAAGATAGTAATACTGGATTTCTCATAGGTATAACCGGTAACAGCGGCTGCGGTCAGACTACAGCTGCAAAGTATGTAAGTGAAGAGTGTTCCGGAGTATGTTCGCTTGATCTGGTTGGTCACAGACTGCTCAACCGTCAATATGTTATTTCCGAACTGTCCGATGCCTTCTCAAGACCTGAATTTAATCATCTGGATGGAGAGAGTTTAAGAGCTGAACTGAGAAAGATGGTACTTAATGATACGAAAGCTTATGCGATACTGAATTCAGTTCTTCATCCAAGAATGATCAGGTGGGCTGTGCACTCCGCTCGAATTCTCAGAAAATTGAAAGGAATATGGGTTCTTGAAGGAGCGCTCATCTGTGAACTTGGAATTCATGAACTGCTTGATTATCTGATTGTAGTACAGGATTCAGAGCAAAGATGCATAAGCCGTGTTGCAGCAAGGGATAACATATCATTAAAAGATGCGGCAAAACGGTGGGAAGTGCAATTGCCGATTGAGAACAAGTTAACCATGGCTGACGAGGTTGTAAATAACTCGGGAGAACTGGATAGCATGAAGCAACAGATTCTTACTATATTCCAGGGTATTAATAAAAACCTGCTGAACTGATCTGAAAGTGAGTAAATAATGGCGCACAGAACAAGAAAAAGATTGACAAAGACAGAGTTGAAGAAAGATCCCATAAATGATGCTATTATGAATAGTGTTACATATTTGCAGGATCATCTCAAGCAGTTCATTATCGGTGCGGCAGTCCTTGTAGTGCTTGTGCTTATTTTTCAGTCAGTTACACAAAACGCTGATAGACAGGCAAATGATGCCTCTGCACAGTATTACCTTGCAGGACAGCTTTATGATATGGGAATGAACAGTTTCCGTTATGGTCAGTTTGAAATGGCGATAGGACAACTTCAAACCGCGCGACAGATTGCCTCTAATAATTTCAGAACTTACCCCGGAAGGATTTCTGGAAAGAGATCAGCGATTCTTGCCGCTAAAATCGGCATAATGCTCAGTATGGAAAGTGAAGTAATTCCCACGCTGCAATCATTCATTGCTTCTGATCCAGGTGCTGATATTGAGAATTCAGCCCGTTTACACCTGGCAATCGCTCTTGAGAACAGGGGGGGAGAGAACGACCTTGTAAATGCTCAGAACCTTTACTCTGAAATCCTCGATAATACTGACGAACGTTCACAGCTTGCATGGGAATCCTATTACGGACTTTCTCGAATTCTCTTCAGATCCAACGATTATGAGACTTCAAGGCAATATCTGCAGTCAGCCCTTGAGATTTCCAGGGATACGACGGATTTCATGTATTATCAGATTGCCCGCCTGGATATGGTGACAGACAACAGAGACTGATACAGTTTCGCTCAAATATTTTACGGGGACAAGCATACAAAAAAGCATGTCCCCGTATTTTTACAGTCATAAGAAAATTTCCTGATAGAATTTCTGCTCAGAATGGTATAAGAGAACTTGACATCCTCCTGAGAATGGATATTATAAATATTTATGAGATGTGTGATAAATTCTTGATCTATCAGTTACTGGAGGAGTTATGAGAACACTGGCAGTAATGAATCTACTGTTTATTGTACTGGGGGGGGGCGTACGCTGACATAACATTCGAACCAACATGCATCCTTGGTGATGTACTGATCGATACTGTAGAAGTTGAGGGAACAACTTATCATACAATTTCAATTGAGGGTTTTCCCCTGCCGATGAACGGTATTCAGGCAGCAGGTCTTCCTTCAGTTCCTTTTACGGCTTCCACATTTCTGCTTCCGCCTGACATGGGTATCGATACGATTCTGATCATTTCCGCGAGCTGGGATACTCTTCCTGGCAGGTATTACCTTTATCCTGCTCAGTCAGGTTCCATGGAGGACACCACTTTCGCGACACCTGATCCTGAAGTTTACAACTCAACCGCGCCTTTTCCATCACAATCCGTGAGTATATCCGGTCAGGGCTCCGCAATGGGATATTCAGTAGCGTCACTGTCGGGAACACCGGTAAGATACATTCCGGCTGACAGCATACTGATGATTCTGACATCGGTTACTCTGAACATTCAGACAGGACTGTCGGAGTTTGAACGAATAGTTCCACTCCGGGAGACCGAATGGAGCGCTTCCGTAAGGTATCGGGGGATCATCGGGCTCATCGCGAACCCACAGGCAATAAGTTATTATCAGCAGCCCGCGCCGATCAGCAATGAAGGCAGAACATCACCGCTGAATATTCTTGATTCTCCTTCGGTTGAAGGTGACGGCGCGGACATGGTGATAATAACATCAGGCCCGAATGGTTCAGGACCTGATCTAACCTCAGCCTTTCAGGAGCTGGCTGATTACAGGACAGCGCAGGGAATAATCACCATTGTTCGCACGGTACACTGGATAGAGAATCTTTACAGCGGCTGCGATACACCTGAGAAGATCAGGAACTTCATTCGTGACGCCCATGAAAAATGGGGAGTACAGGCAGTGCTGCTTGGCGGGGATGACTGGATCGTTCCGGTGAGAGAATGTGGGTCGGAGTTATCTCCAGGGTTGGGGTATTTTCCCTCGGATGATTACTATTCGGATATAGATGGTGACTGGAAGATTTACATTGGAGATTATTGGACAGCTCCGGATGATGATTACTATGTAGATCTCATACTCGGCCGCTGGCCGGTTGATAACGCTGAACATGTTGATCTTCTTCTTTCGAAGCTCAGGCTCTACGAATGGCCTGATGTATTTCCGCATGATTTTGCCAGAAAAATGATCTTCATTGGTGGATCTAGCGGAGGAACTGATGGCAGAGGTGCTGCTTATGAAGAGTATCTGAAAGAGCAACTGGAAAATGACAGCATTTCAGGTCCCCAGGGTGATAATTTGGATGAGATCACTGAGCTGTATTACCCTCAGTCCGGAACAGCGCCCGATAATTGGCCACTTCTTCCAGATAATTATACTTTTTCCTCACGTGAAAAACTCAGCAGGACCTCAGCGATTGACGAGCTTGATCAGGGATACAATCTGATTATTCATATGGATCATGCCAGAACGGATAGAATAGGAGCCGCTTCGACGGATTCTCCTCAACAATTCATCCACGACTTCGATTTTGAGATATTCTCCAATTATGCCGAACCTTCGATTCTATGGACAGCAAGCTGCTGGCCTGGACATTTCGAGGGAGCTGACTGCTTTGCCGAAGCCGGGCTCCTGACATCAGGTGAAACCGGCCTGGTAGCAGTAATTGCAAACGCAAGACCTGGACGCTGGGAAGACTGGATGATCTATTATCCTTTCATTGATGCTTTATACCCGTTCGGGTGGATAGATTATCCGCCTGAGCCTGTTGATAGAACCGTATCCTACATAGGCGAAGCGTACAGATATTCGATGAATTACGAGAATGATTCATATTCCCGTCCTAACTACAACAAAATCAAACAAAACCTCTTCAGCGATCCCGCCATGTTCGTCTGGCGCAATGATCCACACAGACTTGATGTGAACGCGATCCCGGCAAATATCATTGCCGGAGTATCAACAGACATCACGGTGACAGTAACTGATTCAGACAATTTGAACCGGCCTGTTGCAGCTGAAGTCTGCCTTTACAAGGACGGGGATCTGTATGCGACAGGTTATTCGGATGACATTTCCGGAACAGTCGTATTCAGTGACATAGCTGTGGCTCATTCCGGTCAGATTACGGTTACAGCGGTTAAGAGGCGCGATGATAACAGCCTGGAACCGGGAGTATTCAATTTCATACCTGGAGAAGATCAGATCACGGTATCCGGCACACCTGATGCTCTGATTAATCTGGAGGATTTCAGTCTTGATGATGATAACACCGGTTTGTCGCAGGGTAACGGAGACGGAGTTGCCAATCCCGGAGAGACCATCGAGATTGATCTTGATATCAGGAACCTCGGAATGGCAGATGCTACACATACCAGGGCGCAACTCACTCTGATTTCAGGTGATGTTCTGATAGAGGATGATTTTGTGAGCATCGGTACTGTTCCCGGAGGCGGCAGTGTGGAAGTACAGGATGCCTTCCGGATAAAAGTTTCTGATAATGCTGATGAGAATGATCCGGTGCTGATGGAGGTTGAATTCATTTACGATCAGGGCTCATGGGAATCACCCTGCAATTTCAGCATTAGCTCAGACGAAATTGAGCTTCCTCTTCACAGTGTTGATGTTTCCTTTGCAGGTGGCGTAACCGTGATAGACATCAGTAATATTCTCGCGGTTAACACCGGTACGGGAGCCGCGGAAGACATAGAGATACGTCTGGATAATTTCAGCCCGGCTGCCGTGTTCTCTGATGACGTCTCAATTGCTGGAGACATCGCGCCGGGAACTTCAGCAGAAGCGCCTTCATTACATGTAGAATGCACAGACCCTCCACGCGAATGGCAGGACGAGGAAAATCATTATCCCGGTTGCCAATTTGATATAGTCATAACAGACAGATGGGACAGGGAGTTCAGGGAGACGCTGACAGTATTGGATTACGAGGAATTTACCGAAGATCCTGTTTCCCCCTCAGCAGGCACTTTTAAAGCGGTTGAAGCCGGTCAGGACTATATCAATGTTGAATATCCTTATAATGTAAGTGGTTTCAGCGGAGGTTTCTATCTGTACTTCAAGGAGAGCGGAACAGGCACCTGGGATAGATCGAATCTCCTTCCGATTCCTGTTGAGCAGTTCGCGTATTCAGGGCTGGAATCTTCTACCCGGTATGATCTTGCTGTAACGGCAGTCGATGAGTTCGGGCAGGAAAGCTCGCTTTGCCTGATGGAGAACGTGGCTTCCACGGTCTGCACGATGCTTGACGGCTGGCCTGTGCAGCTTGAGGGTGGTACGGGCAGCGGTCCTCTTGTGACAGACATAATCGGTGATGTCAGTCCGGAGATAATTGCCGTAACGGACTTTGGGAACGCGTACATTCTTTCCGGCAATGGTCAGCCGGCGGCTTATCTTCCTTCCACAACATACAGGTATACAGGTTGTGCGGTCGGGAATATGGACACGGACAGTCAACTTGAGATCGTTGTTGCCTGCCAGGTTGATATAACCGCTGGAATAGCGGGTATTGTTATCTATGATCTGAACGAGTCGACCGGCAACTGGGAAGCAGAGCTTGTATGCCAGACAGGTGAGAATGAAGAGTGTCATGAGATTTTCGGAACACCGGTGCTTGTTGACGCAGGTCCGTCAATTCCCCTTAATATCGCTCTTCGGACGCGAAGTGGTGAGATGTCCGGCAACTGCTCAAAGGTTCATGTCTGGCGGTGGGATTCACAGATTCAGGAGTGGGTCGAGTACAGTCCGGCCTTTCCGGTAACATTGGACGGTGGACAATACTACACGACTCCGCCTGTATCATCCGACTGGGATGATGATGGCAATGTTGAACTGCTTGTTGCTTCTGACAATCGGGATGGAGATCCCTGTATTTTCAGCATAGACATTGACCAGGCCGCGACAACACATGAATTCAATTTGGAAAGCGCACTTGGCATTTCGTATTGTCCGTATTCCAGCCTTGCGACTGTCGAATGGGGAACCGGTCACTATCTCACAGGCGCGGCTGATGATGGAACTAAAAAGGTTTTCGTACTTGACCTTTGTACAGGTATTACTGTGGTTGATGGTCCCTATACCGGCGGGGATTTCGATGGTCTTATGGGCGGCCCCGCGATAGGTGACTTTGATGGTGATGGAGAACCTGATTTTGTCTTAGCTCTGAACAGTATGTGTGCCTGGGATATTAACTGCGTTCTTCATGAGGAATCCGGTGATCTTGAGGCAAATTATCATCATTATGGAATCGGAGTTCGATCTCCATCCATCTTTGCAGGCAGTAATCCAGCGACATTGGTGGGATACTCAACAAAGTTCTATGTTCATGATCCGGATGAAGGAATGGCGGTTGTTGAAGGATTTCCGTCATGGACAGAGGACGAAGCATGGGCAGCTCCTGTTATAGCGGATATTGATGAAGACGGCCTGCTTGAGGTGCTTGCAGTTGATAATTCAGGTTTCATGAGCGTTTTCGACTGGAATGGTTCCGGAAGCATCAGTAATGGCTGGCCCATGTTCCAGCATGATCGCTGGAGATCGGGAAATTACAATATGCAGCTTACCGATGCGGATTATGGGAAACTTGATTTCAATCTGCTGAGTGTAAAAGAGATCATCGATGAAGAGCGTTCGGAAATCAGCGCCCGTGTAACACTGATTGCTGAAGTTGAAGTCACAGGTTCAGGTGTTGCGCCACCTGGCAATGATGCCCGATTATTCGCAGTTGCTGATGCCTGCGCGAATGCAAGTCGAGTTGATGAGTCTGCTGTAATTGAAAGAACGGTTCCTTCCGCGATAAGCACCGATCGGATTCCGCATGTGCAAGGTGAAGGGATATCAAACCTTTATGAGAATGTCTGTATCGGTCTCTTCAACGGGAACAGACAGCTGATCTCTTCAAGCTTTCCTCTTTTCGATGGTATCCACAGCATAGAACTCACTGTTCCCCGCGATGATACAGACTGTCTTGACGGACTGATTGTAAAGGTGGATCCTGATAACGAGTATAGGGAATCGGACGAGGTCAACAATGTATCCGAAACACGTTCTCTACAGGTGCGCGGTATTTCCAGTACACGGGTTTTTCTGCAGAGTCCGTGCGAAAGGCTGACCATTCATCTGGATATAGCTGAACCGCTTACCGAAGGAATAACAGCAAGAGTATACTCCATTGAAGGCAGACTAGTTGCGGACGAAGCGATATCAGGACTTCTTTCAGGTTCATACATTCTTGAGTTAGCCGATACCGGGATCCTTCCCGCGGGACTGTATACGGTAGTGATAGAAGGAATAACTGACAGGGAACTTGTCAGGCAGGTGATTGTTCTTCCATAGGAGGTGCTGAAGATGTATTTCAGATTGATAGTTATTCTGATGGCCGGGTTCTTTATCCTTTCAGGCACCTCAGCCGAGATATTCGAGCTGGTCAATGATACGATATAACAGCTTCTGATATCAGGTCAGCTGATTTCAACAACGATGGTCTGGAAGATTTCGCGGTAGTTGAAAATATCGCCGGTGACGGTTATTATGAAGTATTCCTTTCCAATGGAGACTGCAGTTT
>JAUXIK010000106.1 GCA_030620995.1 Candidatus Aegiribacteria sp. | reverse complement strand
GCGAGAAATTCTTGCGGGGAGCCGTTCAGCACAGCATTCCAGGTATTCAGCACCGCTGAATCGGGTGTTGCACTGTGCGTGTCCGCAGCGGCGCCGGTAACCAGCACAAATAACAGCGGAATAACGACTCCCCGTTTCAAGACTACTCTTCGATCATGAAGCTAACCGATACCTCTACTGAAATAGAGTAAGCTCCCGGAGTAATTGATGGAGATTGAGCATAAGAACCCAGACCGCCACCGTAGTTATCATAAGCTCCGTAATCGCCGTAATAGTAGTTGTTTGTCCACTCACTGACGCTGGAGATGTTACCCAGCGATATCCCGAAACAGTCAGCCAGCTGTTGAGCTTTATCATTAGCGTGTTCTGCTGCGAGCTGGCTTGCTTCCTCGTACAGCGCGGAAGTGTCTTCAACGAAGAAACTGACACCGTTTATGGAATTGGCTCCATTACTTACAACAGCGGCGAGAACATCTCCGACTGATTCAATGTCACGAATATCCGCCTTTATGTAGTGTAAAACGTGATATTCCATTTCCCCTGTGTACTCGTAGTCGTAGTCGTCCCAGATCTGCTCTACCCAGAGGTTGTAGCTTACAGTCTGCATATCTTCTCCGGCTACTCCTTCTGCTCTTGCGGCAGCCATGGCTGAATGGATCATCCGTGCTGCGTCGTCAACTGCTATATCGGGTTCAGACCTGGTGATGTCCACACCGAAATCAATCGAAGCCACGTCCGGTTCCGCACTTGCGGTACCCATTCCTGTAGTCGTGATCAATGCCGGGTAATCGTAGCATTGCTGGCTAACTGCGATGCCTGTGAACATCAGCAGAACCAGGATAATTACCAGTCCGGTATTTTTCATAAATAACTCCCTTCAGATGTTAAATCAAAATCGAATATTAAGATCCTATGATAATACAGCGGAAGTGAAAACTTATTCCTATTCGCCTATTATCTTAACCATTACTCTTTTTTTTCTTCTTCCATCGAATTCACCGTAGAATATCTGTTCCCACGGACCGAGATCCAGTTTTCCGTCAGTAACGGCTACCACCACTTCCCGTCCCATAATCTGGCGCTTGTGGTGAGCGTCTCCGTTGTCTTCACCTGTTCTGTTATGCCTGTAGCGTGATATCGGTTCGTGTGGTGCCAGTTCCTCTAGCCACTCGTCGTAATCCTGAAGTAAACCCTGTTCGTCATCATTAATGTAGACGCTTGCGGTGATATGCATCGCGTTCACAAGGCAAAGCCCCTCTTTTATACTGCTCTCGCGGAGTTCAAGCTCTACAGCAGGGGTAATGTTAATGTAGTCTCGACGGTGTGGTGTATTGAACCAGAGGTACTTTCTGTGCGATTTCAAAGATATTCCTCCATTTCAGATAATTCGTTATCAGTAATGATATCCTTATCGATGTTCACAAGTTCCCATTCAGGGTTGTGCATTTTCTTTTCAGCCCGATCAAGCATTCGTGAAACGCCTGTTTGCGAACCGGCGACACAGACGGCTGCGATCCAGGCTCTCTGGATCATATCAGGGGGGCCAACCTGCGCCACTGAAAAACCCATATTTGAAAGCCGATCTTTCAGGGAAAGAAGAAGTCCTCTTCTGTCCTTGAGCGTTCTGCAGCCCCTGAAGTAGAGTTCTACTTTAATGAGACCGATTATCGTATCAGTTCTTTCATTTTTCATACATATGCAATATAGCTGTTCTGTTACTGGTAAACGAAGTGTAGTGCTTACCTTTTAATACTGGCTTATGGATTTTTCAATCCTGTTTCCAGTTTATTTCGCACTTCCCTCTTGATTCGCGAAGCCAGTACATCATTATGAGCGCACAAGAATCTTTCCACTTCTGCGGGATTATGAGCAATAAGCGCTCGAAGAGCCCAGGATAAGGCTTTTACAACCATATCATCGTGATCTTCGATGAGCATCTCACATATGGCCAGCGTATTACCGGCATCTCCTTTTCCACCATAGGATCTCATGTTCAAAGCCACAGTGCTGACAAGAGCTGCTCGTCTCCACCAGCGATCTGCTGACAGTGCCCAATCGCGAATCGTATCTTCAGATATTAATCCATCCCGCCATGCCGGCCCTGACAGCGTGCGAGAGAAGCAATCCACAGATGACCAGCTGTTCATGCCGCGCCCGAGAGCTTCAAGACTTTTTCTGTCAAGTGAGTGAAATGCATCATGATGATCCTGAATGAATTCATAAACGATCCACCGATATTTGCCGGAATAGAGAATCGAATGTACTACCTCAAGAACATATAATGCTTCTTTGTCACTCAGTCTCTTTGAATACTTCCGACGCAACTTCCTCATCGGTGCTGTAGTCAATTCAGGAAGTGATTCAAGGTCATTGATGAATTCCGCGGCAAAATCATTTGGTCTCAATTTATAATCCTCTTGTCACGTCTAATTCATATCGCCTTCCGCAAAGCGCTGTCGGCTGTATGAGCTTGGTACTAAAACTGAACTCGAAAATCCTGAGTCGCAGCTCTGTTGCATTTGATTGATATATGCTTCATTTCTTTCTTTATCCAGGCTTCTGTGCGGTAACAACAAGAGAATGTGCTTCACCATCATATGGTGTTCCCTTCAAGCTACCATAAAATTGGATATCATCGAATCCCACTTCAGTGAGTAAATCGAGGAATTCTTGTTTCGAATATAGCCTTACATCATAATTAAAAGTGCTGGAGACGCTACCATTTAGAAGTATCCATTTTATGGATAACTGACTTGATTTTTCATTGAACAAGCATTCCTGGAGTCTATATTTACCGTCTTTCTCCCACCAGTGACGGCTTTCTCCAGACGGCATATGACGCTGATTAATTTCTCTGCCCATGGCAGATATCAGTAATTTCCCTCTGGGTAAAAGAGATCTGAAACAGTTGTTGATTACCCGCCTGTCATCCATGGGATTCTTGAAGTAGCCAAAGGAATTGTACATCATCACGATATGGTTATAGGATTCGGGTTCTACGAATTCGCGCATATCAGCTTGGATGAAACGAATTGATGCTTCGGTTTCAATAACTTTTAATTTTGCTTCACTAATAAAATCCGAATTTAGGTCTACGCCGGTAACTGAAAAACCATTTCGGTAAAACTCAAATGAATGTCTGCCAAAACCGCATGCGAGATCAAGAACAGAATCACCCTGACAAGCACCTAACAGTTGCATGGCATATCGAGCGCCGATTCCAGAATTGGTTATTCGCTGTTTCGTCCAGATGAACGAGCGATTATTTTTCCAGTATGATTGGTCATCGAACCATTCATTTGAACTTTGAATCATTCAGTATTTCCTCTCACTACGTTCTAAATCAGCAGACTGCAGTAACATGAGAATGGAATAGCTGAGTCGTAGTTCTGATGCATTTTGTTGTTAACCCCCAATAATCTCATTCAAACCAGCAAGAATTGCAGAAAGGTTCTCTGGAGATATCCTGGTGATTTTCTTACCGATACGCTTTATCGACAGAGTCCTGATCTGGCTGATCTTGATCCATGATTGCTTCGGGAGCGATGCATTTGACAACTCAAAGGTTAGAGGAAATCCTGCCCTGGGCTCTCTACTAGTCAGGGCAACAGCTATAACTGTACCCGAGCGGTCATTGAAAATATCATTGCTGAGAACCAGTACCGGTCTTTTCCCAGATTGCTCATGACCTATTGCAGGATTCAGATCAGCCCAGAGAATATCACCTCTCAGTATTCCGGCCATGATCCAAGCTCACTATTCATACCTTCCTCAGCTATAGCCATTTCTTCCTCTGGATCCAGCTTAGCACATTCCCGTGCAAGACGGTTACCATGCTTCTTATCAAGCATTTCACGAACTGCCTTTTGTATGGCTCCGCTTCTGCTGGGAAATTCTGCTTTTGAAACAAGATCATCAAGTTGATGGAGCATCTCTTCATTCATGCTGATAGCTATCTTCGCAGTACGCATACGATTCACCTCCGGTATTACCATTTGTCATACCTTTGGTTATGTCAAGGGTTAACGTCTGCATAACCGGTGAAAAAGCTTCTGCTTTTTCATCCGTGTTCATGCACTTGTTGAACTAAGCGCTGCGCCGCAGCGCAGAACTCAGCACATCATTTATTATTGAGAATAGCATACTCTCTGGTAGGGACGTAATCAAGCGTTCCTATAACCAGGGAGGATGCCATGACAGCATTAAGACAAAGAATGATCGAGGATCTTCAACTCGCGGGAATGAGCAAAAGGACTCAGGAAGTATATGTCCGTGCGGTTCGACATCTGGCGGAATTCTGCGGGAAGTCGCCCGATAAGATTGGCAGGGAAGAGATACGCTCGTACTTTCTCCATGTGAAGAACGAGAAGAAGTGGGCACGTCCAACCTGTACAATCGCGATCTGCGGTATCACGTTCTTTTGGGAACAGACGTTGAAGCGTGACTGGTCAATACTCGGGCTGGTGCGCCCTGCGCGGGAGAAGAAGCTGCCTGTGATTCTCACCTGCGGGGAAGTGATAATCATCATGGAGAATGTCAAACATTTCCGGTATCGCGTATGCCTTGAGACGATCTATTCTCTGGGTCTACGCATACAGGAGGGTACCAGATTACAGGTTTGCGATATGGACAGTGCTCGAATGGTTGTTCATGTGCGGAATGGCAAAGGCGGCAAGGATCGTTATGTGCCACTGCCCAAACGTACTCTTCAATTACTGCGAGAGTTCTGGCCGATGCACCGGAATGAGACCTGGTTATTCCCCAGGATTGGGCGGGGGCGTTCAGGCAAGTACGATCTTTTAAATCCTATCAATGAACCGTTTTCAAAGAGTGTTGTGCAATTTGCCTTCAAAGAGGCTCTGAAGGCCAGCGGTATTCGTAAAAAGGCTCATGTGCACACTTTACGTCATTCATACGCTACTAACCTGCTTGAAGCTGGTGTCAACCTGCGACAAATCCAGACGAACCTGGGACACAACAGTCCTGCGACAACCTCGATCTATACACACCTGACAGGGGTGGCCCGTGACAAAGCCAGACAACATCTGGATGAGATAATGAATGAACTTCCCTGATCTGAAGAATCATGATCGAGATGGCGGATATCTTCCGCCAGTACAAGGATGAATATCTCAGAGAGTTCGGGTCGCGAATTCTACCGAGTCACAGGAGAGCAATTGATGATATCATCGCCTGCCGTACTCCCGCTCTCGGC
>JAUXIK010000085.1 GCA_030620995.1 Candidatus Aegiribacteria sp. | reverse complement strand
AGACCTGTCAAGGGATCAATCCCTATCCTGTCCCTGTTGTCGGAGGTTGATTTTTTCATATTAATAAGTAACTAACAGAGAAGCCTCTCCGTGTCCAGTATTGTGTTATCAGATTCATTCCAGACGCCTGAAATACTCTTCCTGACACATTCGCTCGATTGAAAGAAGGTTCTGAAAGGCAGCATTGAAATCATCCAAAGATGCCGTGAAAAGCCCATGGCCCCATACTATTACACCTCGGCTACCTTCCATGGCGGGTGGAAGGGTATTGCAAAGGCCATAAGGACCGGTGCCTACTTCACCCGGAACGATGGGAATATCACCTATGAAGCGCTTTTCCGGACAGCGGATGTGACAGTATCCTCTGGAAGCACAGTTCTCCTTCTCACAGTCCATTGACATTATTACCGAGAATTTCGGGTGACCGTGAAGGATCGCGTTCATACCTGTAAGCCGAAGAATACCCATGTGAGCTGAATACTCGCTGGAAGCCGTAATACTTGTGCACGCCGATCCATCCATTGGACAAGGATCAATACAGCCTTCCAGTTCATCCAGAGATGAGGTTGTCTGACTGATGAACAGAGTATCACCCCATCTCATAGAGACATTACCGAAGAAGGAATCAACAAGCCTGTGCTCCACTGTAAGCCTGCCGGCCTGCGCAACTGCTCTGTAAACATCCTCCCTTTTCCGGAAAGGTCCTGACATGAGTACGGGAGGTTCATCCGGATATTTATCAAGATCGTTAAGAGCAATCTTGAAGACCCTCTCCTGCTCGAGTGAGACCTCGCCTCTTCTGCTGTTCCGAAGGTAATCGGCAAAGAATTTCACAAAGCAGGCAAAACAGACCGAACTGTAGAATATGAATGCCTGCTCGGGGCTCACAGTGCCCCATGTAACTATTCCCTTTCCTTCGATGATCACGCTCTTTCGCTTCCTGAGTTTCTCAATAATCATGTCGGATCTGAAATCCCTGATTACAGGAAGGTCATGCATGAAAGTACGCGTTTCGGAATCTTCAGGACGAATAGAATTCACATCTCCTGAAGCCAGAAAATCAATTATTGAGCGATATGGTTCCGCCGGAAGAGAAAAAAGCAGGGAATTTATATTCAATCCGCCGAATACTTTTTCCAGAACAGGGATTGCGGGATCTTCCCTGTTCCATTCCAGTTCAGCATCAAGACCGCCTAGAAGAGGATTACCTGATTCAGCAAGCCCCGCAAAAACCATTCTGTCTGAGTACTTCTCAAGAAGCCTTTTCATAGAAGACTCTCCAGACCGAGTTTCTCAGCTTTACTCTGCAGCGGACATCCTTTCCGGTCCAGCCCCCGGATCCTGTAGTATTTCGATCTTGTCTCCAGGAATTCCTCTCTGTTAAGAGGAGAAATCTCGATACCGTCACCTGAACTCCCCGCTTCAGTAAAGAATCTGGGGGGTAAATCGTCATCCTCCGAAGTAAAACCGCACTTCGCGTTCATCATCCTGTCCCTGAAATAGATCCTCTCCCCCGCCGCCAGAAGGTCCTGAGCTGAGGTTTCGGTGCCGGTCACTGCAGAGTAAGCTGAAGCGTACTCCTCCAGAGAACAGCCGAAGAAGAAGAATTTGCATGCGGTGAGTGAATCGATAACAGCATTCATGTCTTCCGCTATCTTCACTATTCTTGCTTTGCCCGCAAAAGAGAACCTGTCTGTGGCAACCGGCTTCCGAAGTATCTCATGGCTTATTGGATATGCACGCAGGTGGCACGCTCCCCTTGTGGAAGTGATGTAACCAAGTGCCATTCCGTACGCTCCTCTTGGATCATACCCCGGCAGTTCCATCCCCTTCACTGACATAGAGAGAAAAGGGCATCCCTTCGACTCAGCGAAGCGAAATGATCCATATCCCAGTTCGCTTCCCTCTCCTCTTCCGAAAGCCATGTCAAGTAAAAGACCTGTAATTCTATCCGGAGTGAGTTTCTCTCCACTTATTTCGGAAAAGCAAGCGAGAGTCGCACCTGCGGAAATAGTGTCCATACCGGTCTCGTTGCATATCGTGTTCGCTGTGACAACTGTCTGGAGGTCGTCATTCTCTATCAAAGCGCTGAAATGCGACATGGTCTCGAACTCCGGAAGATGAGTTCCATCCTCGCCGATTCTCTTGCACAGGATATGACATGCTTTGCAGCCGTATTTCTTTGGTTTGTATTCATTGGAGAATGCATGGGAGTTCATGGATGAAGCCGGATGGAAACAGGTTTTCCTGAAATTAGCCGTAGGCATCATTCTCCTGCTGCTTATCAGATCGTAGCAGGCTGCTGTGCCACATTTCTGAAGTCCATGCTCCCCGGTTAAAGCAGGAGTGGCGGCTACGAGTCTTCTGATATCCTCACTCGCGGATCGGAGCTTCTCCTGATCATGAACGGGAACACTGCCTGTTCCACGGACCGTAATGTACTTGAGATTCTTCGAGGCGCTGACAAGACCGAGTCCTCCTCTGCCCGCGGCAAATGTTCCATCAACCATGATCGATGAGAAAAGGACTCCGTGCTCCGCAGCCGGACCTGTAGCAGCGACAGATCCCTTCTCTTTCAGCCTGGAGTAAAGCTCATCCGTACCAGCACCCGCAAACCGGCCCGCATCTTCAAGAGAAACATTTCCGTCAGATATCTCGATACCGCAGAGCCTTTTACTCCTTCCGGTAATGACAATGCCGTCTATACCTGATTTTTTTATCTGCCAGCCGAGGCTTCCTCCGACAGAGCAGTCTCCAACAGCTCCGGTAAGCGGGGATTTTGACATAACACAGATTCGGCCTGAGGCAGGCACCAGAGTTCCGGTCAGCGGCCCTGTCATAAAGACAAGCGGCATCTCAGGATCACTCCAGGAACGGGTTATCTCCTGAAACAGATAATACCCCGCCAGACCCTTACCGCCGATCCAGAGCCAGCAGATATCAGGATCAAGCTCCTCAAACCGGTACTCCCCGGACGAAAGGTCAACATGAAGTATCCTGCCGCACCAGCCTGTCATAGCACAACTATATCCTTTCAAGAAGCACTATTTAAAGCTGAACCATCTTCTGAGCAGACTACCCCGTGAAATCCTTTTCAATTTGTCAAGATGACTGATCGCGGCCTCTTTCCCTTTCTCAATACATTCTTCATATACTCCAAAATCGGTCCAGTGAGTATTTCCCGTATCAATCTCAACGACATAGTCCGCTTTCTCGATAAGCATCCTGAACAATTTCAATTTCGCAAGCTCATCACCTCGCAAAATAACACTCATGGAGCTTTCAAGTTTTCCCGGAGGTGATGGCTCATAACCGAAAATAACACCGATTATTATATCTGCGCCCAGTTTCTTTGCTGCTGTTATGGGAGCATTCGCCGTTACGCCGCCATCAACAAGCATTTTTCCATCCATGTTTACTGTCGGAAATATTCCTGGAATAGCAGTACTCGCTCTCACAGCATCTCTGATCAGACCTTCCCTGAACAGCACATCTTCACCCGATATAAGGTCCAGAGCAACCGCTGCAAAGGGAATTTCTGTATCCTCAAATGTCTTTTCGCCAAACAATTCATCAAAAAGCCTTATTACCTGCATCTCAGGAATAAGTGACGGCCTGGTCGCCGCCTCCGCAAATGTGAGGCTCATTTTCAGCTTGTTTCTGATCCTGTTGAACCAGTGATCTTCTTCAACAGATTTGAATTTGTCCAGTTTCAGATCTCTGAAAACATCAGATTCCATAAGTATCCGAAGCGTAGCTTTCAGTTTCTTAATATCAGGTTCAAGAGCGTAAGCTGCTCCTATTACCGCTCCAATGCTCGTTCCTGAAATAATATCAATGGGAATTCCGTTTTTCTCGAGGATTTCAAGAAATCCTATCTGCGCAAGTCCTTTTGCCCCACCACCTGCAAGTGCAATACCGATTTTTGGTTTATTAAAAAGCATCAGGCTCCTTCTCCATTATCTGAACCTGTATCATACTTCTATTTCTTCAGAACGAAACAACAGACATACTCTGAAATGTCAATAGTAAAGATTTGACCCCTATTACCCCCCTATTACCGAATATTGATATTAACTCTATATCAGGCCCCGGGCAAGGTTACGAATATATTACCATTATACGATTACCATGTTCCTCGCTATATTCCCGCTGTGGTTATCAACTCGGGAAGTGAGTATTCATGAAAATCCGGAATTCCGGAAAATGCACAGTCGTACTGGCATTTCTTCTGCTCAGCTCAGTATCTTTCGCAGATCCACCACCGGGGTATTACGATGATGCCGCTGGCCTTACGGGGCTGGAACTCCAGACCGCCCTTCACAACATCATTGATAATCATACATACATAAGCTATAACGCAATCTGGCTCGCATTTTTCACGACGGACGACAAACCCGACAGCATAGTCTGGGACATGTATTCCGACATACCGGGCGGAATTCCACCTTACACTTACATACTGGGAGTGAACCAGGGCGGCTCCGCAGGCGCAGAGGGCGAAGGCTACAACCGCGAACACTCCTGGCCGAAGAGCTGGTTCGGCGGTGAGGTCTCTCCCATGTATACCGATATGTTCCATATTGTCCCGACTGATATTTATGTTAACAATCGAAGGGGAAACTACCCCTACGGAGAAGTGAGCAGCCCTACCTGGACATCAGAGAACGGCAGCCGGCTTGGCCCCTGTTCCTATCCTGGATACTCAGGAACCGCCTTCGAACCGATTGATGGTTACAAGGGAGATTTCGCCAGGAATTACTTCTACATGGCAACCCGCTACCTTGGAGAAGATGGAAGCTGGCCCGGCAGCCCCATGTCTGACGGAGCGGTGCTTACTCCCTGGGCAGAAGAGATGCTTATCGGCTGGCACATCAACGACCCCGTCAGCATAAAGGAAATCGATAGAAACGAAGCTGTTTACGATATACAGGACAACAGGAACCCCTTTATCGATCATCCCGAATACGTTCTGATGGTATACGATCCCACTTCCGTGGAAGGCGGGGAATTCCAGACAGCTTCAACTGTCCTATACCAGAATGTTCCCAATCCGTTCACTGCCTCAACATCAATCGGATTCATACTGCCTGAAGCAACCGCGGTCAGCATAACAGTGTACGATATTTCCGGGAAACTGGTAAATACCGTTATAGAGAACAGCCAGCTCCCCCCAGGATATCATGAGATGATCTGGAACGGCAAAACCGGCTCCGGCGAACCAGCTGCATCAGGTGTCTATTTCTGCAGACTCAGTACTCCAGAAGGAGTCATCACCCGACGAATGCTGATAATGCAATAATTCCGGCACTTTCCCGTCCCTGAAAACAAGCGAAAGAAAAAGAAAGATATTCCCGGTGAAGAAACCGATAAAAGCCCCTTTCACCGGGAGATGGAACAGGACTATGCTGAGTTCTGGAGAGAAGAAGGACGAGAGAACTTCAAATCCTGGATGCGCAGGGAAAACGGCAACGGACCTGAAGAAAGCTGACTCTCGCAGTGTTGAAACAGATGGACAGGCGGCCTGACCGCCTGTCCGCTGCAGCAGTTTCTTACAGCATAGACTCCCGAGGGCTGAAGTGCTGCCCCATGAATGTTAAAAGTAAAGAACCAACCCCGACTTGCATGAATCTGCCCCGTGAACAATAATTCCAGCTTCGAAATAACAGCGATAAGGATTTATTGATATGATGAATATTCTGTCTGGCAGGCCTATTCTCTGCAGTCTGCTGGCTACTTTACTCTGGGGAGCCTGGGCGGTGGGAGCCAAATATTCTGCGGACAGGATCGGTTTTTTCAACTCATCATTGTTCTACGTTCTATTCTCATTCATAACTGTAATGACAGTCTATTCGATCTCGGGTATCAGTCTGCCGAAACTCTCATCTACTCCGGCAATTATCGCGATGGGCACCGGTATTGCGGGAGGACTTGCGCTGATCTGCTTTCAGGCAGCAATCAAGAGCGGGGAAGTAAGTACTGTAGTGCCAATAACTGGTCTGTACCCAATTATACCGGCTATTTACGGCATCATGCTTCTCGGTGAAGATGTGACTCCGGTAAAGATAGCGGGAATCCTGCTGGCCATAGTCGCGGCAATTCTGCTGTCTCTGTAGCTTATGACTGATTGCTTCTTTATTACCGAAGCAGAGCCAATCTTTAAGAATCGGAAAGCCTCTAGTCCGCATATCGAGATACGCAGATTCTGTTACACCATGTGTTCTCGCTGGATATGCAGGAATCGAAAAATACCAAGAACCGCATTTATTAACTTGACACGCCATTATAGACCTGATTAGTCTATATCTAAGAAATACTTGATATGAAGTTTCAAGATGATCTTTGTTAGCCGAAGAATGAACCTATGGAGGTCGCAGATATACCCAATATGAAAGACGAAACGGAAGAGCGCCGCTGCAATGCCGAGTTGCAGAAGCGCGTTGCAGAACTGGAAAACGCTACTGCCGAGCGCAAGCGGGCTGTGGAGGAACTTAGGCAGAGCAAGGAGAAGTACAGGTTCCTCGCCGAGAAAATGGTCGATATCGTATGGATACTCGATCTGGATTTTCAGACGACATATGTAAGCCCCTCTATAAAAAGCGTACTTGGGTTTACGCCGGAAGAACGGAAACTGCAGACCATAGAGGAAATGATCACACCGGAGTCTTTCCATAGAGTTCAGGAGATGTTCCTTGAGGAGCTTCAACGAGAAGAGAAACATATAGCTGATCCGGATCGATCCGGCACTATCGAGGTTGAGTACTACCACAAGAACGGCTCTTCGATCTGGATGGAGAACATCGTGAAAGTCCAGCGTACCCCTGCCGGCGCTGCGGTTGGGATATATGGTGTCTCCCGGGACATTACCGAACACAAGAAGGCGGAAAAGGAACTCCAAAAAAGAATAAACGAGCTTGAAACTTTTTATCGTACTACTCTGGGTCGAGAAGGACGTGTTATCGAGCTGAAAAAAGAGGTGAACGGGTTGTTAGAACAGCTTGGTAAAAAGAAAAAATATGGAGATAATACCTAACAATTGAAAGTTGAATAGAAGGAAAACCATGTTTCAAAAGATAGAGTTCTATAGTGGACAAGAACTGGAAGGATGGCAGCTGTTCCTGAAAGAACTAAGTAAAGACAATGCTGAAGGCATTCTCTTGCTTGTAGGAGAAGATACGCCGTTTGATTACAAACAGCTGCAACCTCTACTGAAAACGATGAATATTGAAGTATGGGGAGGTATTTTCCCGGAAGTGATCTATAACGGCTCGCTGTATAAACAAGGGGTGGTGGGTTGCGCCCTGCAGTCCCCGGTTTCAATTGAAATGATTAAAGATCTTAGCAAATTCAAGGGTGATTTTTCGAGAGATTTTATTTCAGAAAACACTGAGAGCCTGTTAATCTTCAGTGACGGTTGGGCCGATAATGTGCCGTTGCTAATAGAAACTTTATACGAAAATAATTTCAAAGAAATGAATTTTATTGGCGGCGCCGCCGGCAGTCTTACAGATATTCACAAACCATCCTTATTCACCCAGGATGACTTCTTTGCGGGAGGAGCCATCATCGCTGCCGTTGAGGACTACATATCGGTGGGAATAAAGCATGGTTTGGAACCTATTTTTGAACCAGCTATTGCCAGCAGTGTCTACAAAAATATTATCAAATCGATTAACTGGGAATCGGCCTTTGAATATTACAAAAGGATCATTGAGCAAGATGCCGATATCAAATTCACTGTGGATAATTTCCTTGAAGTTGCTAAATCGTATCCTATTGGAATGCTGAAATATGATAATGAGATCATTCTTCGTTGTCCTGTATGTATTGGTGAGGAAAACAGCATTGTAGTTCGCAGTGAAATGACTGAAAATTCTGTGCTGGTGATTACGAAAGGATACCCTGACAAATTAATAGCAGCCGCTGGTTCAGCAGTCGAACAAGCCAGAGTTGCTTTTGAAAGCAAAAAGAAGATATCCCCGGGTAAAGTTCTCATTGTAGAGTGTCTTTCCAGAGCTCTATTTTTGGAAGACAGATTTAGTGATGAGTTAAAGATCATTGCAAACAAAGCAGGAAATGATGTCTTACTATTTGGATTTTTAAGTTTAGGCGAAATTGCTTCTACCGGGGATAAATATATTGAACTGTACAATAAGACTGTAGTGGTCGCAATGGATGAATAAATGAAGAAACCAGTGAGATCTTCTCTTCAAAAC
>JAUXIK010000076.1 GCA_030620995.1 Candidatus Aegiribacteria sp. | reverse complement strand
TCGAAATGATCAGTCATTTCACCGGAGGAACAGTGCGGCCGTGCCGCTTCAGGTGGAACGGTCATGTGTACCATATCGCTTCGGTATCCTCAAAATGGGAAAGCCGCGAAGGAGCTTATCCGCTTTTTCATTACGTTGTACGCACTGAAGGAGAGGATGTTTATGAAATTCATTTTGACACATCCGACCTCACCTGGACTCTTGATTTCCACTACTCCGAATAAATAGTGACTGTCACTACCCGCACTATCTTTCACATCGACATGGACACATACTTTGTATCGGTGGAGCGCCTATCATTTCCGTGGCTGAATGGAAAGCCGGTCATCGTCGGCGGCAGGACTCTAAGGTCCGTTGTGGCCTCATGCAGTTATGAGGCACGCGAAAGAGGGATAAGTTCCGGGATGCCCATAGTAAGAGCCATGCATCTGGCATCTGATGCGGTCATCATTTCGGGAAGTCATGGAAGTTATACATCCTATACCAGGAAGATACTTCAGGTTCTGCTCTCCTTCTCACCGATAGTTGATCCTGTCAGTATCGACGAGGCTTTCATGGATGTGACCGGGATTGTTGGTAACTCATCACCGCATGAACTGGCCATACGGATACAGAAGGCAATTCTGGACCGAACAGGGCTCTGGGCCAGTACAGGTATAGCGCAGAACAGGTTTCTCGCGAAGATGGCTTCGAACAGGGCGAAGCCAAAAGGGGTTGTTGAACTGAAACCGGATGACATTACTGATTTCCCGGTGGGCAGTATCTGGGGTGTGGGCCCGGCAACACAGAGGCGGTTTTTCACCCTTGGAATAGAGAGAATAGCAGACCTGCGCAGATTCACGCGGCAGCAGCTCAGGGCACTTCTCGGAAAACAGGGCGACAGCCTTTATTTTCTCTGCAGGGGAATTGATGATTCTCCTGTGGTTCCCGGTGATCTGGCTTCGCAGACGCTGTCCATAAGCAATGAACATACCTTCAGTACAGATGTGCTGGAGCCGGAGGAGTACCTTCCGGTTCTTGCGCTGATGTGCCAGAAAGTAGCCCGCAGGGCACGGGATAAAGGGCTTGCCGGAAGCACGGTTACACTGAAGTACAGGTTGAGCAATCTGCAGCGCCGGTCCAGGGCATATACTCTGTCAGGACACACGGATAGCGCAAGGATTCTCTACAGCGTTGCCGCTGTGCTGGCCCGCTCCGCTGTACATTCCAGAATAAGGCTTATAGGTGTATGTCTGGGTTCACTGACACAGGAATCCGGACGTCAGCAGGAAATGTTCGGGGATAAGGGAAGAGTGATTGACAGTACGGTTGACAGCATACGTCACAAATTCGGAGAAAAATCTATTACAGGCTGCAGAACTCTGGTTTTGCAGTTAATGCATGCATGAGAAAATAACTGTTATCTGCCTGAAACTGAAAGATACTGCCAAAACATCTGTATTTTTATCAGGAACCGGCCAGAGCTCTCCTGATCATGAATATGACGTTTTCTGCAGTATTTTTGTAAATGATTGCTATTTCCGGGTATTTTCCTTGCCAGACACGGAAAATCTCATCAGCGAAGGCCTGTCCCAGAGTTGCGACCCCCTTAAAATCAAGGATAATGGTTTTGAACTTTTCAAGACCTGTCATCACTCTTCGAGCCTGTGAACGTGAAATGTAGTTTGTGTCTTTTTCGTACAATTTGATAAATACTTCCGTTTTACTGAATGAGTAATGATCATCTGTAAACCGATCAAAGATCTCCCTCAGTTCTTTTGTTGAATCGAGGCTTATAGAAAAAACAACTCTCGTTCCTTTTGTATTATTGACATTTCTGATGAAAATATCTTCAACCAGATTATCAAAAATAAGTTTCTTTTGTGAACTCTGTATGGTAAGAATTTCACTTACCCTGGAAGTAAAGAAAATTCCCTCACCGCTGTGTGAGGCTGGAGACGTACTCAATTTTCCTTTAATGAGGTCCTGAATTGCGTCCATATCGTTCTCCAGGTTTAACTTGATTCTTATATTGTTATAAATTCCAACTCCATAATCCCTAATTTCAAACATGACATTTTCGAGTTTTCTCTCCATTTTAACTTCTATCTTCTCTGAAGATGAATGTTCTATTGCGTTATTGAGCATTTCACAGAAAGCATATTCAACTATCCCGGATACATTCTCAGAAAGCCCATATATTATCCCGGTTCTGGTTTTTATCCTGGAATAAACCTTATCTTCGCTCAGATTTTTATTTGTGAGGATATTGTGAATTCTTTTTATGGATATACTCTCTCTTATCACCCTTTTTTCAGTAGCGGGAATGTACTTTGCCTTATTTGCTTTTCCTATAAGAGTGAGCACACCTTCCTCACGTAATTCCCTGAAAAAGCGATCAACATAGGTTCGAGAGAAACCAGTGGCCTTTATTATCTCAAATGAACGAACCTCTCCGTTCTTCCTTAAATATTCTAATATTAATGATTTGACATCCATGTTATACTCCAGTGTGTTTGCAACTATGTAATGTTCATTATTATTTAAGTTATAAACAACCTGCAAACAAACGGTTCGAAGAAAGTTTGCAACTATCCTTACATATATATATTGAAGTTGTAAACAAGTTGTCAACCATGCTCTGATAAAACGAACTGAGGTTTTGCTTCCGGAAGACTGGAATTTCATCATGGTTCCATTGACTGCGGAGGCTTGAAGAATATGATAGAAAGTCACTTGATCTGATCAGTAGCCTGAATAAGTATGAAGGTTGTATTTGAGTAATACATCGGCACAAAGCGAAATTGAAATAAGGCTGGGAACATCCGGATACAGCTTTGCTGACTGGGTAGGACCCTTTTACCCCCCGGGCACTTCTCGAGGGGAAATGCTCGCCTGTTATTCTTCACACTTCTCTACCGTCGAGGTCAACAGTACCTATTATCGTATAATGCATCCGAAGGTATCCTGGAACATGGTTAACAAAACCCCTGAGGGGTTTGAATTCATTGTGAAGCTGCACTCAAGCATGACTCATTCAAGAGACGCGACGAAGGATCAGTGGAATGATTTCAGCGAAATGCTGAAACCGTTTATTGAGGTTGATAAGCTGTCCGGGCTTCTGGCGCAGTTTCCATATTCCTTCAAGCCATCTGATGAAGGTTTGCGTTATATTGAGGAACTTAATGAAGAAACAAATGATATACCTCTTGCAGTCGAGTTCAGATATGATGAATGGTACAGGCAGAAAACCCTTGAGAGGATCAGCGCGAATGGCATTGCTCTTGTTACGGTGGATCTCCCTGAATTACCTCATCTTCCTCCACTACAGGCCATAGGAGGAAAACCATTCGGTTATGTAAGATTGCATGGCAGAAACGCGCGGCAATGGTGGAATGGTGGCCCGCTGAGGTATGATTATGCGTACAGCAATGAAGAACTACGCGCATTGGTGCCTGTTATCAACAGGCTTGGTTCGGAATCAGGCAGGATATTCGTAATGTTCAATAACTGTCATTTCGGCCAGGCTGTTAAAGATGCCATCCGTATGGATGAATTATTTAAAGGAGAATAACAATGAAACTGATCTCTGCTTTTTTCTCGCTCGTACTGGTAACATTCTTTATATGGACTGGTTGTGGAACCACAGGACCGAACTTTTCAACGAATTTCCCCTTTTCCTTTCTTCAGGATGTGGATGTTTCCGGCATTCCGGAAAACTGTTGCTATTTAAAGGGAGGCGGTGATGGAATTGCCGGTGCGGACAGTCTTTTTTTCATCGATTACCAGAACGGTTACTGCAGGGCTAAAGTATACCTTCAGGGTTACCCGATAGAGGATGTCGGCGCAACGGCAGAGGGTGGCTATGCGCTGGCGCTGTGCGGAAATCTTCTGTTCTACGTAAGCAATGATACATATACAGTCCATGGTCCGATCCCTCTCTCTTCCTATGGAAGTTTCATTCTAACCAACCCGACAGGTGGGGACTGGCATCTTTATTCAGTAGGATCAAACGGTACCATAACAACCATCAGTTCGCTTTCGTGGGATGTAACAGCTGTGGATACGGTATCCGGTCTAATTGAGCCCGTAGCCGCGGTTATTACTGCGGATGGATCTTCGATATTCATAGCCGATGGTTACGATAATACCGTTAAAAAGATATCCACCGGCAACCTCGGTACTGTCACTGCGGAATGCGAAGTAGCAGGCGGAATCAATGACCTCTACGCCGGTCCAGGTAATCTCATATATGTCGCGCCCGACTCTCTCAGCGAAATCTGGGGGATTGATACCGGAACCGGTCTGCACTACTCAACGTATCCTATATCTTCTCCTGCAGTATCGGTGGCTGTTACTCCGGACGATAATTACATATATGCCGGTTTTCAGGGCAGCGGTGTAACAGTTATCAACACTCAGAACCTTGATATTGAAGCATCCGCCAATTACGGCACTCCGCATGATATCGCGATTAATCCAAACGGTAACAGGGCAATACTCTGCACCAGTCTGGGCAAGATAATAACCCTCCAGAAGTAGGATGTGAAGGTAAGCATGAGTACAGATCACCACGGTTCCTTTGATGTAACCGAGAGTACGGAGTACTCCGGCGAAACAATGAAGCTGCTTCTTGAAAGAGCCAGCTGCAGGGATTTCAAGGAGAAACCGATACCCGAAGATCTATTGTATTCCGTACTCAACGCCGGAGTGCATGCGGCAACCGGTGGCAATCTTCAGCCATTCTCCATTATCCGCATTGAAAACAATGATATGAAACAGTGGTTTGCCGACAACTGCGGTCAGAAATTCATCGCGAAAACTCCAACATCCCTTTTATTCTGTATTGATCTGCACAGGCTGAAGAGATGGGCAGCTCTGTGCAATGCCCCATTCGCGGCTGACAGAGCATTCAGACATTTCTGGATCTCCTTTCAGGATACCATCATCGCGGCTCAGAACATCTGTACGGCTGCGGATGCAATGGGTCTGGGCTCGGTTTATATAGGTACCGTGATGGAGTTCATGCAGGAGATGAGGGAGAGGCTGGAACTTCCGGATGGAGTTCTTCCTGTAGTTTTACTCTGTCTCGGCTGGCCGAAGCATTACCCTGATCCCCGTAAAAAATTGGATGTCAATGTGCTTGTTCATAGCGAGAAATATCACGATCCAACCGATCAGGAGCTGCTCGAAGCTTTCGAGAAGAAATACCCCGACAGAAAGACTGATATCACAGACCAGCACATGGAGACTTTCCGGACAGTCTGCGAAGAGACGGAAGGCAGGGAACTCGCGGACAGGTTCGTCGAGACAGTAAAAGAAAAAGGCTTCTTCAACATGGCACAATTGTACTTCGGGCTTCATTACCGCGCCAGCATGATGGCTGAGGGTAATACTGATATTCTGAAGGTTATCAAGAGAGCCGGATTGAATTTCTGGGAGTAGAGTGATGAACAATATCGTGAGCAGAATATCAAAAAGACTGAGAGAGATTGCAGAACCTGACAGGGCGGCAAAACACCAGAGATTTTTCAAAACAGGAGAAGGAGAGTACGGAGAAGGTGATAAGTTCATAGGAGTAAGAGTTCCGCTGATAAGAAAACTCGTTCGGGAATTTCGAGGTCTATCACTCGAAGAGATGAAAACACTGCTGTTCTCGTCATGGCATGAAGAGAGACTGTTCGCGCTCCTGATGATGTGTGATTCATTCAAGAGAGGTGATGATAAACGAAAAGAAGGAATCTATGATCTTTTCATGAACAGTACTACAAATATAAACAACTGGGATCTGGTCGATTCATCAGCACCATACATCGCCGGAGTGTGGTTATATGGTCGGGACAGAACACCCCTCTACAAATTTGCTGTATCTAATAATCTCTGGGAAAGAAGAATAGCGATCATTGCCACGCAGTATTTCATAAGAAGGAACGATTTTACGGATACACTGGGAATCGCGGAAATCCTTCTTGAAGACAGGGAAGATCTCATCCACAAGGCGGTTGGCTGGATGCTCAGGGAAGCCGGTAACAAAGACATGGAGACCGAGGAGAAATTCCTGAAGAAGCACTACAAACGAATGCCGAGGACCATGCTCAGGTACGCCATAGAAAAATTCCCCGAAGAGAAACGACAGATGTACCTGAAGGGGCTCATCTAACATGACCCCGGCTACAGGGACATTGTGACCCGGCAATAATCTGAAGGGTTCCCATGGCAAGATTCACAGTCAGATCCGACCTCTGCACAGGCTGCATGAACTGCCAGACAGTCTGCTCTCTTCTGCGCTCCGGAAAGCACGACAGATCCGCATCAGCCATAAGGGTAAATCTGGAGCTTTTCTCGGGGAAACACTCCCATATCTACTGCCGGCAGTGCGAAAGCCCTGAATGCCGGAAAGCCTGCCCGGTGAATGCCATATACAAAGATCTGTACAGCGGAGCATGGAAGATAAACTACGATCTATGTACCAGGTGCGGCATTTGTGTGGAGGCATGCCCATTCGGAGCCATGTTCTGGCATGCCGAAACACCTTTGAAATGCGACCTTTGCGGGGGAGCGCCGGCCTGCGCCGAAGCCTGTCGTTTCAACGTCATTACCTCGGTAGAGGATGAAATATGAAATATGGAGGTTATGCGGGTAAATTGCTCAGGGTCAACCTGAGCACAGGAAATATTGAACAGCAGGATACACGGGATTATCTGCCGGACTGGTACGGAGGAAGGGCCATGGCGGCAAGGATAGCATGGGACGAAATTCCCCCGGGTACCGGCGCTTTCGATCCTGAAAGCCCCCTGATGATACTCACCGGCCCCCTCACCGGAACCGCAGCTCCTTTTTCAGGAAGGACAACTGTCTGCGGTATTTCATCCCAGGGATATCCCCAGGAATGGTACTCCAGATCTTCCTTCGGCGGACATTGGGGGCCTGAACTGAAGTATGCCGGTTTTGACGGTATTGTAATCACCGGTAAAGCTTCCAGTCCGGTATTTCTGAAGATAGAGAACAGAACCTGCACAATTGAGGACGCAGGAGAGCTCTGGGGAACGGGTATCTACCTCACGCAGAAAAGGATAATGGAACAATACGGTAGAGACTGGAGGGTATTTGCCATCGGTCCCGCCGGAGAGAACAGAGTCCGGATAGCCATCATCGCCACCGAAACGGAAAGCGCATCCGGGCAGGGAGGCTACGGAGCGGTGATGGGCTCAAAGAATCTGAAGGCAATAGCTGTACACGGAACTCTTCCTCTGACCGTAGCTGAACCGGAGAGGTTTCTTGAGGTCTGCAGGCTTGTTAGAAATGAAGCCCATGCATCTCACGGATGGCCTCACATACCGGAACTGGACAGCGATAAGGTTAAAAAATACGGGCAGCGCTATCAGGCCTGCACACAGGGCTGTGCGGTCAGGTGCTATGACGCAAGATTCTACACCACTGTTCCCGCAGTTCTGCAAAAGGGGAAGAGGCTTTCAGGACAGGTTGACTGTATCGCGGGTCTGTTTCCCGGCATCGAGGGAACCTTCTATGACTGGAATCTTGGTTTTGAAGCGGGTTTTGAGATCGGTCAGATAGCCAATGATGAAGGGCTCAACCACTGGGAGATCCTTGTAGGTCTTGTTCCGTGGCTCCGCTATCTCAGGGACGATGGCGAACTGAGCAGGATCGATGGAATGAAGATAGATCTGGACAGCCCCGAGTTCTGGTCTTTTCTTCTCAGAGGAATATCGAGAAGGGAAGGAGAGTTCCGCTCCGCTCTATCGGAAGGAACAGCGAGGGCCAGTGAAATCCTGGGCATTGGCGGAGAAAGACTTAAACAGCTCTTCCCTGCCTGGGGGTACGCCGGTCACTGGGACGGTCACGGAGACAGAATAAACTATGTTTTCTTCCCTTACTGGGTAGTCAGCGCCATGCAGTGGGCGGTGGATACCAGAGACCCTATCTCAAGTGCTCACGGCTACGGTCAGAACATTATGGGGTGGAGCAGAATATGTTCTCCCGAACACGGCCTTTCGTGGGACAGGATAAATGAAGTCTCATCGAAAGTGTATGGATCGGAGACCTGTGCCGATCCGGAAAGCGGATATACAGGTAAGGCTTTTCCCGCATACTGGCACGGTCAGAGATCCGTGATGAAGGATTCCCTTACAGTTGGCGACCAGGTTTTTCCGAGGATCTACTCAAGAAAAACGGAAGACAATTTCGCCAGGGCTGGAGACATGGACGGCCCCTCGTTTGAAAGACATATGTTCACCTCCCTCACAGGTATCCCATGGACTGACATGGAACTGGACCATGCTTCGGAAAGAGTGATTCAGCTTGAACGCGCATTGCTTGTAAGAAATTTCAACAGATCAAGAGCTGATGACGAATCGGTAATTCCGTACTATGAAAGAACAGAACAGCAGACAAACCCTCTTATAGGCCATACAGTGGCCATGGATGAAAACAAATTCAGAAAGGTGATGGACGAGTACTATGCCCTCAGGGGCTGGGACAGGAAAATGGGAAGACCTTCTCTGGAAACCATGAAGAAGTTTGACCTTGCAGATGAGGCAAAGCAGCTTGGAGACAGAATAGTTGAAAAAGATTGACCTCTTTGTCCCCGGCAGGCTCTGTCTGTTCGGGGAACATTCCGACTGGGCCGGTGAATACAGAAAAACCGATATATCTGTAAAAACAGGACGGTGTATCATAGCCGGAACCGATCAGGGTATCTACGGCACGGCTGAACCGGCAGTGACGGGATTTCATATTTCGCAGATCCTCTCTGACGGGTCTCAAGGCCCCATGCATTCGTATCCTTCCGATTCGGAGCTTCTTAGAGAGTTAGCAGAGTCCGCTGTATTTGATTCATACGCGGCGGGTACGGCAAGTGTCCTTCTGAAGAACCATCCGAACCATGGATTAAGACTGAGCATATACAAAAGGACCCTGCCTATGAAGAAAGGGCTTTCATCCTCCGCGGCAGTGTGTGTTCTGACCGCAAGGGCATTTAACAGAATTCATTCTCTCAACCTCTCGATCGAAGACGAAATGGAGCTGGCATACAGGGGAGAGCTACTTACCGGTTCTCACTGCGGAAAGATGGATCAGGCCTGCGCTTACGGAGTCGATCCGGTTCTGCTTACCTTCGACGGAGATGAGATGACCGCCAGGCCCCTTCAACCAGGAGGTTCACTGCATCTTCTTATCGTGGATCTTCGGGGTAAAAAGAATACACGAAAGATTCTTGAAGAGCTGAACTTTTCGTTCAAAAGCGGAAACAGCCAGATCAGAAAAGCACTTGGCGAAGAAAATCATAGAATAACTTCAGAGGCCTGCGACGCCATTGAAAGGGGGGATGCAAAGACCCTAGGAAAACTCATGACCGAAGCCCAGAGAGTTTTCGATGAACAAATAGCTCCTTCCTGTCCCTCAGAACTCAGATCTCCAAAACTTCATGAAATACTGAATAACAGAATCGCAAGGAGTCTTATCTGGGGAGGAAAGGGAGTGGGCTCACAGGGAGACGGTACCGCTCAGTTCATCTGCAGGGGCCAACGGGAAAGAGAAGAACTCAGAACAGCGCTGGAAGCCGAAACAGGAGTAGAATGCTACTTCCTGACGATAGGCTGACATGAATCCGGGTTAATTCACATCTCCCAGATATATCGGTCCTTCGTAAGTTCCGGACAGAAGCTCAGGTAGTATTTTCTTCAAAACCGAGGGATACAATTTAATCTCATCAAGTTTGTTGATAGGTACCCACTCCATTCCTGTCTGCCAGGCGTCCTGAAGAAGGGGGTTGCCCAGATGGCGGACAGGCCGGGCTTCGAACATGAACTCCGTCTGATGAGCATCCGCATCCCATTGAGCAAATTCATGGTTGGCTCCGATATAATCTCGCACAAGAAGGAGTTCTTTAACTGTTACTGTCCATCCTGTTTCTTCAAGAACTTCCCTTTTCAACGTTTGATGCAGTGTTTCACCATGCTTCTGACCTCCACCCGGAAGCAGATAAAAATCTCCCTGATCATCGCTGTTAACCGTCAGCAGTATTTTTCCGTCTCGTACGATTATGGCTTTTGAAGAATTTCGTTTTATGCCTGCAGATGAATCCGTCTCAAACGGGGAAGGCATATCAGTAATTAAGACCGATGGTCAGGTACAGCGACCAGATTTCCTGACCGAAAAAGAGAGATACCGCGGCGCCTAGAGCCAGGAAAGGACCAAATGGTATCGGAATTCTCTTGTTACGCCCTGCTATCATTGCAGCAATTCCAGTCAGAGCTCCTGTAAGGAAAGCAATAAAAAGAGCTACTATCGTAGCTGAAGGACCCAGAAAAGCTCCTATCATCGCGGCGAGTTTAATATCTCCCCAGCCCATGCCGCCCTGAAATTCGTCTGTTTCGTCTTCGTGTCCTTCCGGAGCGATAGCGTAATGCGGTTTCTTCTTCAGAATTTGTTTACTGATCTTCCTGATCAGGAAAAAAAGCAGGAAGGCAGCTGCAGCAGTACTGACAGAAGGAAGAATACCGATGCCTCCGGGCAGGATTGAAAATGCAATTCCTGCCATTGCGCCGCCTATGCTCACCGAGTCCAGGATAATCCAGTGATCGATGTCCGTGAGAATCACGCAGACAAGCAAAGACAGAAATGCAGCATCTCGAATAAAGAGTATTCCAGCGCCGTATTTCAGCACGATCCCCGCAAAGAGCAGTCCTGTTATCAGCTCGACGAGAGCGTAGCGGAAAGAGAAATGCTCACCGCAGTTCCTGCACCTGCCTCTCAGTATGAACCAGCTGAGAACAGGGATGTTATCATACCATTTGATCAGCGCACCGCATGATGTGCATCTGCTGCGAGGAAGAACTATAGACTCTCCCCTTGGAATTCTCCAGGCAACAACATTAAGAAAACTGCCTGTGATCATTCCCAGAAGCAGAGCGAAAACTATCGGAATCGTTTTTTCAAAACACATAATTATTTTCATGTTAAAAATACCAGTTTGCAATAGAATTGCCATTCCTTGTATCTGATAGTATAATTTCTCAACTTTAGTGCGGGGAGTAGTCGCGGAGAAACTACCGGGGTACTGGTTAGTAACCGCGGCATGGTAAAATAATTATCGAGAGGAGCGTAATGAAATACGCACTTTGTATTGTTGCTCTTGTAGCAACTCTTAGCTTTGCCGGATCCACCTTTGACGGTGGCTGCGCCGATACTTTCGGTATCAGCGGTTATACAAAGGCATGGATCTACATGTTCGGTTACGAGAACCATGACCCGGCGAACAGCTTCAGGGCTTACAACTGGACTGGCTTCACAGGCAGGCTCAATGACAATGTTTACGGTTTCGTAGGAACGCAGTTCAAAACCTGGGATGGAAATTCCTCACTG
>JAUXIK010000056.1 GCA_030620995.1 Candidatus Aegiribacteria sp. | reverse complement strand
AGAGTGATACAACTAACGACAGGGGTTGCGCTCGTTGTAGGACTTAACCCTACGCGTCACCGCACGAGCTGACGACAGCCATGCAACACCTGTGTGATTCGTCCTGCTTTCACAGGATTAACCTCTTCCCGAAGGTCGAAGCTCACATGTCATACCCTGGTAAGGTTCTTCGCGTTGCATCGAATTAAAGCACATGCTCCACCGCTTGTGCGGGCCCCCGTCAATTCCTTTGAGTTTCAGCCTTGCGACCGTACTCCCCAGGCGGGGTACTTAATGCGTTAGCTGCGGCTCTGAAAGGGTTGAGACCTCCAAAACCTAGTACCCATCGTTTACAGCGTGGACTACCGGGGTATCTAATCCCGTTTGCTCCCCACGCTTTCGCACCTCAGCGTCAGTACTTGGCCAGTATGCCGCCTTCGCCACCGGTGTTCTTCCTGTTATCCACGCATTCCTCCGCTACACCAGGAATTCCGCATACCTCTCCAGTACTCAAGTTAAGTAGTTTCGAACGCAGTTTCACAGTTAAGCCATGAGATTTCACATTCGACTTACTTAACCGCCTACGTGCCCTTTACGCCCAATGATTCCGGACAACGCTTGCTCCCTCCGTATTACCGCGGCTGCTGGCACGGAGTTAGCCGGAGCTTCCTCTGAGGGTACGTCAGAGCGTACATATATTATACATACACTTGTTCTTCCCCTCTGACAGTGTTTTACAACTCATAAAGCCTTCATCACACACGCGGCGTCGCTCCATCATACTTTCGTACATTGTGGAAGATTCTCGACTGCTGCCTCCCGAAGGAGTCTGGGCAGTATCTCAATCCCAGTGTGGCCGGACACCCTCTCAGGCCGGCTACCCATCATCGCCTTGGTAGGCCATTACCCCACCAACCAGCTAATGGGACGCGGACCAATCAATCAGCGGAAGGTCCCGAAGGAGCCCCCCCTTTCATCATATCAAATTAATTGAAATGACATATGCGGTATTAGCATCAGTTTCCCGATGTTATTCCCCACTGAAAGGTATGTTATCCACGTGTTACTCACCCGTTCGCCACTTTACTAGGAACTACTAACGAATTAGCTGTTCCGTTCTCGTTCGACTTGCATGCCTTATCCACGCCGCCAGCGTTCGTCCTGAGCCAGGATCAAACTCTCCGTATATATTTATATAGGATTATTTACCTGTATAGTTTGCTATTCATTTTTATATGGTCCGATCTGCTATAGCTCGCAGATCCGCTCGTTTTGAGCCAAGTGCCAGTCCCGAATGGGACTGACTCAAGGAACCGACACAGACCATGCTCTTGCGATGCTGTCTTCTCACAGATTTCAAAGATCTTGCGCTCCGCAGCGCGAACTTATAACCTAGAACATACCACTATCCTTGTCAACCTTTTTCCGACATACTGCATCAGTAAGAGTTAACTCGCTGAATCAGTTCAATTCAAAGTGGAACCGATATATGCATACATCATCGAAAGATGTCAAGCATACTATTATCTTGTTGGTGCACCGTCACTTAGCCACATCTATCCTGATTCATCATCTTTCTGTATGTTTAACACCATATTCTCCCTGGGGTTCCCGGAATAGTCAGGGGGTAATATTGTTGTATTGTATTTTGCCGAAAATGGAGGTTATCGCTGAATCCTACAGAAATGCTTCTTCGAATTTCACTCTCAGGAGAGATTATCGAAAAGGCAACAGGCACCGGACCTGACGGATCAACAAGTGAGATCCCTGATCTTACAGGGAGGGATATTTCCTCTCTTTTCAGCAGTTGGCCTTTATCAGAGGAATTCAGCATGGTCCAATTCTCTCCAGGTTTAAAACCACTGTTTACCGCGTCAAGGATGGATAGTGAGTCTTCTCTTCTTGTTTATTACCTCGATATAGAAGATAACAATTTCTCCAACCTGGCTATTCCGTTTATCAAAGTAATCCCTGAAAGACACTTACCCATTGTATCTCCTGGTTTTGTATGCCTTCTGGGATATACACCATGGGAACTCTCACAAAGTGAGTTGATCTCATCACTGCTTGATAATTCCGATCAGGCTCAGGGATATGTAACTCTTCTGGATAAGAAAGGTAAAGGACACAGGCTGATCTTCTCCAGAACAGGTAATAATTCCGGCGGAGTGGACTTCAGTTTTATTCCGCAGCCCCGGGGACTGGTTTTCCCCGTTGAGGAGCTTGATCGCATTGCCGGCATGAATGTTCAGGGGACGGATGATCTCCTGGCCTACCTTGTTAATGTACTCGAACTCGAAGCAGCAGTTCTCATGGTTAAATCGGTACAGGGGTATGTTCCCGTAAGTATGGTCAACGTTGAAATAGACACAGAACATTTCGAAACAAGCAGCGCATTCGAATCAGCAAATCTCCAGTATCCTGTCTGGGTCGACGCTGGCGGTGAGGATTCTCCACTGGGTTTCACCGGACAGTGTCTTGTTTATCCGTATGGAAATATTCTTCTTGTTGCCCCCTGGAGAGGTGATGCCGACAGATTGCAGCGCAGAGCGGATGCGCTGATGCCTGCTGTTTCAATGAGGTATGAGCAATTCAGAGTTACTTATGGAGAGCATAAACTACAGGCACTGCTTCATGAACTGGACATTCAACTCTCAGGTCTGAAGGACACAGAAGCTCTCGGAAAGGTTCTTGATACTGCAGCAATAGGCTTTGACGCTTCTGTAATAGCGATATTCGGACCAGAAGAATCAGCCATTCCGATCGCCATCAGCAGAACTGACAGCGCAATCAGAGACCTGCTTGTCTCCGACCGCCCTTTAGAGGAATGTTTCAAAGACACACATATCACAGTCTTGAAAGATGGCTACATTCTTCTCACTGCCTGGGATGATGAAAGAGAAGTCCCTTACTCAACAGTAGATGCCTTCGGAAAAATTCTCAGAAAAACTGATCTTTCATCAATAAATCTTCCTGAGGAAAAGCTCCCGGATTTTTCTTCACTGCAGGCGGTTCTGATGAAGGACACTCATGTTCTATGGCAGGGGCGGTCACTGGGCCTTTCCCACTGCTATCAGTTTTACGGATACTCAAGACAATGCGCTGATTGCCCTGTTGAGCATCTTTCCGCTACCGGGAAGAAAAGCGCAAAACTCGAGAATCATCAGGGATTCATCGAGGAAATCCATCCTGCACAAAATGGATTCCTTGTAACCTGGACGAAACTTCCTGAGGATAAAAATGCCGGCAGTAAAAGCAAGAACCAGACTGAACGCTTTCCGGGTGGAACTGCGCTATATACATCCACAGGTGAGATCATATCATGGAATGGATGGTTTCAGGAAGCAACGGGGATTGGCTCAGATCAGGCGTGCGAGCAGAATGCTGCGAGAATACTGGACAGGATTGACTGTCCCTCTGTACTCTCACAATTCAGATCTGCGCTCGCTGGTGTTTTCATTCCCGAACCTGTCGAATTCATCTGGAAAGGAATGAAATGTTTCAGCAGAATTCGTCGGATTGAATCCGAAAATCTGATTCATCATACGGTTCTCGATTCAAACAGGGCTGGAATCGCGGTTATCGCTCCTCTCGGCCCTGGTGCGATGGCATCATCTTCTGAACCCGGTTCCCTGGCAGAGTATCTCTCCACCGCGTGCAGGCGGGAAGGATGGGAATTCGATATATCCACCAATACTACGGGCAATGGAGCTCCTGTTTGGTTCTCTCGAGAAGTTACAACTGATCTGCTTTCAGGGCTCCTGCACATCCTTGCACCCATGTGCCCTGACAGGTGGACAGGTCTCGAAACCGGATGGCTTGATAACACACCGGAAACCGGAGCATTTTCATTTCTTCCGGGACGGTATCATGTTCTCCGTTTCAGGTTACATGGATTGCATTTCGCTGAATACTCAGCCACTCTTGAAAAACTGAGTCTTCTATTCCAGGGTTTCGGCGGCTGGCTCGCCGGATCTCCCGGCGAAGAGGTGCTGCAGGTTGCTCTTCCTGCTGCAGGAAAGCACTTTAGGGAAATCGATGCAATCATCTACTCACCTCTGCGAGGATTTACTGAACTCTGCCGTGATGTCCTATCAGATATCACCTCAAAGAGCTTCCTGTATACTGAATCCGCCAGAGAAATGGCTGTCAAGCAGGAGAATGCCGGAGCAATTATCTGCAGACTGGATCAGAGCAACCTTCATTATGCCAATGCGCTTGCTGCAAGAATCCCGGGACAACCGGTACTTGTAGCCTCCGGTTTATCTACAGGCATTCCCTCTGTAACAACCCGTGTTACGCATCTTCAGCTTCCGGTAAATTCGGATAACCTTCTCTCCGCTATCAGGAAAGTAATCAGGGGTTAAATATGATGATAAGCCTTTTTATTGTATTTCTGCTTTCCGCTTCCACTCCTGAGGAATTCCTCCAGGAACTCTGTGAGCACCGAATCGGAACAGATGGAGCGATCTTCTGGTCAACTCATGCATCAGCTGAGGTGCCTGGCAGGTTCGCCAACCCGGACTCCCTCCTGCTGCTCCTTGCTGACAAGGAAGCGCTTTCGGTCAATCCAGGATCAAGAACGAACTTTCTGAGTATCGATGAAACATTCAGAATTGAATTCGGGGAATCATACTGGACATGGACTGACGCGGAAGGCGCTCGCCACAGAACAGAAGGACTTGCAGTCATTGAGTGTACACAGGGTAACTATACCTGGGTTCAGATACCTGTTCTATCTTCCGGATCAGTAAGCGCAGGAAGAGATCAAAAGCTTATCTCAGGACTTCTTATTACGATTCTGATACTGATTTTTACTGCAATCTCTGTAGGCTGGGCAAAAAGACGATACCTGTAAGAAGTTTAGTTGAACCGTTCCCATTCTGAAGAAAAGTCCAGAACCTGAACAGGCATTTCCTGCATTGATAGCTCAAGGGTTACAGCGTTCTCTATAAAATCCTCAAGATCTCTCTGAAGCAGAATCAGCTGCGACATGAAAACCTGATAGGCATCCAGATTCTCAATATTGTTTGAAGGCAGTTCAGAACCCGAATCGAGTTCCTCCTGCAGGTCCTTCAGTAACGAGGAAAATGCAAGCAGCATCTCCGTCGCCTGATTGATATTTGTCATTTCTCTTCCTTCAGTTAATTTCAGGTATGATAGGAAAATCATGGATGAATCCCGATTCGTCAACTGCCACAGGTGTTATTTGTCTTCCTCTGATGTATTCCAAAGATACCTTGAAGGCGGCTTCGATCTGTGGCTGGCTCCATCTATGGGTGCTCCAGACAGGATGCCGGGCTTCATTAAGCGCTACGAAAAGACCACCGTATTCGGAAGCGAGCTGAATACCTACTGAAGGAGGTGATATTCTATCACGGGTACCATTAATGAATACGTACCTGGTTGAAACAGAATTGTTAACGTAATCTTCAGATTGAGATATTTCAAGTCCTCTTCTTGCGCCTGCGGGGAGCAGCAGTTTCAGAATCGCTTTTCTCAGGCTTCCCAGCTTCATTTTTGCCGCAGTAAAGAAATTCCTGTAAGCTCCATGACAAATTATCCCCGCAACAGGTTTTCCAAGAATACCGGCCATCTTCAGTGCAATCACGCTGCCCATTGATGAACCGTAAAGTATTGTTCGACCCATTGAAAAACCCATCTTTTCCCTCACATGAGAGATCGCGCCTGCAAGGTCGTATACTTCAGCAGGTCCTCCGGAAGTGACGGAAACAGAATGTCCGTCATGTCCCCGAAGAGGAACGAGAAACACCGAAAATCCCATTCGGCTGAAGATCATGCCAGGTTCCGCGATCGATGTGATATTGCCGTGAAGTCCGTGGACCATGATGATCAGATCCTTACCTGAGTTCAGAAAGTATCCTGTCATGGGGCAGCCATCCAGCGAACTGATATCAACCGGTATCCAGGGTGATTCAGGAAAGGAATATGGAACGGGCTGGCGAATTCGGAATCGATTGGTGTAACCTATCAGACCCGGTCTGGATAACATTTTCCTGAAAAGCAGCCAGAAAATAATAGCTGATAACACTCCAATACACCATCCTGTGAGAACATCAATCGGATAATGAACTCCCAGGTAGATCCTGCTGAACCCGACCAGGATTGAAACCGATATTGCAAACGGAGCAAGGGGCGGGTATGCAAGTGATATGGTAGTTGCAAGGGCAGCAGAATTTGCCGAATGCGCAGACGGAAATGATCTGTTGCCATGCACGTCTCCCCTGTAATTCACTTCTCCGCTGAGGTTCTCTTCAAAGCAGGGTCTGGATCTGGATACATTACTTTTCAGATGATAGCAGACCTGATCTGACGCAGATGTGGCCAGGATCATGCAGAGCAGAACTATTCTGGGGTTTTTTAACGCAAATGCCCGTTTCCATTTGCTGCCGCTTGAAACATACGGTTTCGTTCTGCCCCACCAAAGCAGAAGCAGAATAAAGCCTATCAGCAGAGGAATCCAGTTATCAACATTTGTGATCGTTCGCATTATGAATGTGAGCAGATTCGATTCAATTCCATTTACTTGAAAGAACAGGAATGTATCCCAGGACGGCCAGAGCATTTATGTGTATCCTAGGAGGTTGTCCGACAATGAAGCATCGGCATAAAACCCACACAGCTGGCTATAATGATCACATATTATCGTCAAATACATCCAGTATTCTCCTCAAATCTCCGAGCATTCTATCTCAGCTGCGAGGCTCTTCTGCTTGATGCACATTATCGGACAAGCTCCTAGAATTGCCACTGGATATCCAGATCTGTCCCGGCCGCGACCTTTGCCAGAGACAGTGCTTCCCAGAATCCGCCGACAGACCGGGATTCCGCTTCCGGAATGCTTCCCGGAAATGCAACAGGCCATGACTGCTTGGCCGGGAACAGAGTATCCTCAAGGGAAGGAAGTGTATAGACACGGGCTGCGTCACACCCGCCCATAGAGTAATATGACAATGTGAGAGAACTGCCATTCGCTCCCATATCCACCGAATGGAATGCTATGTCGACAGGAGTCCAGATTCCATCGCTGACCATGAATTCATTCCGGCAATGAAACACAGGATCACCTCCGGAGCATGAATACCCGCCGCACACTCTTGCGGGAATTCCAAGAGCACGGCAGGCAGCTGCAAAATATGCGGATATTCCCGCAGTGTCTCCGCATCCGTTCCGGCTTACACTTCTGGACAATCCTTCGTACATGTATAATCCTGTCGGAACCTCACAGATCCTTAAAGAATCAGTAATATACCGGACAATCGATTCAACTTTAACAAGAGGATCAGGGCTGCTTCCTGATATACGTCTGGCTTGAATAAACATCTCTCCTGTCGGATCTATCCATCGCGAAATAGCAAGCGCAAGATCTATCTCTGATGAAGTTCCCGGAACAGGCAATACTATATCATCGGAATTGATGGTCATGGATTCCACAGGATAGACAGTGAATTCCTGTGAGATCTGAATAATGAATTCAGATTCACGTACAACGCCGGATATATAAAAAACGGGTAGTCTTCCCGGATCATCAAGATGAATCTCAAGCTTTGAAACATCAATACCGAATATTTGCCAGTCAGGGAGCTCTGCTTCCTGCAAATTGAAATTTCCGGCAATAGGAATCCAGACACTCAGCGAATCTCCCGGATTTGCAGAGATGGAATCAAGTTTGAAAGTCATGCTATAGGTTCCGGAAACACCATCTGAGTAAGAAGAATAACCTGCATTTGATGCCCAGCTGTATACATCGCGAAGCCAAACTGAATTCCCCGGGATAAACAGAAACGGGCGGTCGTGTCCGGATGCAAGCTGCTCTATTCTGAATCCGGGATACCTCAGATGCCCATCTATCCTGATGGTGTCCGTTGGAGCAAGTCTTCCGAGAAACCAGGAAGCATCAATAGTTTCACCCGAAATGTCACTGGCAAGATTAAGCGCTTCTGAAACCGATAAGTTGTAATAATCCCTTGCCTGTTGAAGAACCTCAAGCAGAAGACCGGCATCTGTTCTCTGTTCCGAGTCAACCTTCAGAACAGCCTCAAGCACTTCCTCAGCCTGTTGATAATAGCCATCAAGCATCAACCGGCGGGCAGTGGACACAGGATTCTGCGCAATTCCTGCAAGAGTGAGCAAAGCAAAAAACATATTACTGATCATAAACCGCTCTCAATTTCCTGTCTGTTCTATCATCCCTTTGCCTTCTTTCCAAATCCTGTATTCTTCCAGATCAGTTCCTATGAACTTGATACACAGGCTTAGCACAAAAGCATCATCTATGTATCCAATAAACGGAATTATATCCGGAATAACATCGAATGGATTCACAAAGTACAGAAGTGTGAATGCAATAGCTCCAAGCGTACGAAGTGGTAATTTATACCTGCCTTTGACAGAGTCAGAAAGCATGGCGTATAGAATTTTTATATCCTCCCAGAATTTCTCCAGTACTGCCGGAATGCCGTGAGCCTCAAGATGATTTATCTTCTCTCCTGTTCTTCCAGCAGCTTCCAGGACTTCCGGATCACCAGCGGATTTCCTCCCGCTGTCAAATAATTCTTCAAGGCGTCTTCGGTGTCTATTCATAAGATGCATCTGTATTCTCAACCTTTCATTCATTCTTTTTAAGAACATAGCCAAGTATGATGGACAAAGAAAGACAGAGTGGCTTCAGAAGACCTCTTTGTGTTAACTTAGGCATATGGAATACATGATAATATCACCTCCGGTAATTACACCTTCCGAACCACCATCAGGCGCTTTTCTGCTTGCTGCAGGAATGAAAGCCAGAGGGATCAGTGCCGGTTTTCTTGATCTGTCTCTGGAATTCTTCAGCTATATCTTCTCAAAGGTACCTGAAGGCAGAGGTTATCCCGCTGTTAAATCTGCACTTACCTATCTCAGAAACAACTCAAACTATAACCCCGGCCAGCACCGCACGGTTTCCGGCGTCCTGAATTCCGCATTAAAGTCATTTTCAAAAGGTTATCCGGGGTGGAAAATCTCTCTGATGGATCTTACTCCACCTTCCGAAGTGCATAGACCTGAGGTGCTGCTTAAAATCTGTAAGCAGGAAGTGACACCCTTTTCAGGATTCTGGGAAGAGTACCTTCTGCCGATTCTTCAGGAGCATCTTCCTAAAACCGTTCTTCTTTCACTTTCCTATCTTTCACAGCTTCCCGCAGGAATAGACCTGGCTTTATTCCTTAAATCAAACGGATACCGCGTGATAACGGGGGGTTCGCTGCTGAACAGCCTTGATCGAACAGGAAAAGGATTTAATCTCCTGCGCAGAGTGTTTCCTGAAACTGTCCTCGGAGACGGTTCGCTTATTCTGGGAATAGAAACCTCTGATGATTCACTGTTAAGCAGATTGTCATGGCCATACATGCTGAACCCGTGGCGGTATGTATCCGGACGCCCCGTAATTCCATACGCGTTATCAACAGGGTGTCTCTGGAATAAGTGTCTGTTCTGTCCTGACAGAAAAAGGAAACTGTCAATCTTCGGGAAAGAGGTGTTCGAGGAATTCATCTCCACTGTTCCTCCTTCGATAATGAAACAAAAACCGGTCATTCATTTACTCGACTCAACGATCCCCAGAAAGACTTTGCTGGATATTCTTCCAGCTCTTAAAGAAAACAACCTTGATTTTTATGGTTTTATCAGACCGGAAAAGTGGATTTCAGATCAATCAGATATGCTTGCGGATCATGGATGCCTCATGCTGCAGCTTGGGGCTGAAAGCGGGAGTTACTCCCTGCTTGACAGGTTCAACAAGGGAATCGATCCCGAGACTTCACTGGAAGTGATACGGAGCTGCGCTGGATCAGGGATACGAACTTACGTGTATATGCTTCTGGGGCTTCCCGGAGAGACTTTCGAAGATCTGGATGCTTCTGTCAGTTTCCTGCAGGAGGCTGGGAATTCAATCGATTTCATTAACTTCTCCATATTCAATCTACCCACTAACTGCGAATTATCAGACAGAGCCGACGAATTCGGAATTGAACTGGTTTATGATGACTCTCCTGAAGATGTGATAAGGCTTTACATGCCCTTCCTCTGTGATGGACAAAATCCAAGAATCATGGCAAGAGGTTTTATTACTGAAAAACTCAGCCGGCTGCCTTCGGTTTCCGAAGCGCTGCTGCGAACTCCAAAATGGTTCAGAACATCTCATTTCCCTCTGATTGAGATACCTGGACGTATTTCTCACGGAGCCGGATCGGAATTAATCCCCGGTAACGATCAGAAAGGTTAATCCCGCCAGAAGAAGCAGCCAGACGACCACAGCGATAGTGGCTGTTTTTCTGGCTCTGCCGGTATCGTCCTCCGAATCCGGTCGAATTCCTACCGCAAGGAATACCAGTACACCTGCGAGGTTGATCGAAATGAGGTTCACAGCAAGCAGCTGTAAAGCACGTAACGCTCCGTCAATATCACCCATCGCGCCGAGCAGGCCTGCTACCACAAGTGGAGGTAACAGAGCGGCAGCAACCATCACCCCTATCAGTGTTGCGGGAGCGCCGGTACTGAGAGCGAGCGCTCCGGCAGCTCCTGCTGCCAGAGCTATAACCACGTCTGATGTACCAAGGAAAGTACGAGATACTATCTCGGAAGATGACGAATCAATGTTGAAAACCATCCCTGCAATCACAGCAAATGCAAATGCGGCTCCGATCCGGATCGCATTTTCTCTGAGGGCTCTGATCCCGAGTCCCAGATCCCCGATCGTTACAGCCAGGGAAAGGCCGACATTAGGTCCAAGCAGCGGTGCTATGACCATGGCGCCTATGATCACGGCAATATTGTTTCTGGCAAGACCTGCAGCGCACACAATTGCTGAAAGCATGGTCATGATGATGTTCGTCCAGGAAGTCTTTGTCATCTCGTTTACATTCGAGTAAAGCTCTTCCCTGCTTATCCTGTGAATTTTCCTGTGCAATGGACTGCTGGAAACCTTTTTTTCATCCGGAGTTTCTTCGGGAGCCGGGATGGATGATACCACAGGCAAGGAAATAATCCTCAGATCCTCACCTGAATCAGCAAGCGCCGATCTCAGTTTATCCGATATTTCTTCACTTTGTTCGGCTTCCGCAAGAATGTGAAGCTGCGCATGCTCAACGGAAAGCTTCTCCCACCAGATCGAGATCGTATCAAGACTGCTGACTGATGATCGGGCCAGTTCCAGCCGATCCGCAGGCAGGAATACTTCTATCAGACGCACTGCCATATCAGGTTATTCCTTCCGATTAAAGAAGGTTGCTTGCAAGTTCAGCAAGCCTGCTCCTCTCCCCTTTGACCAGGTTGATATGAGCGGTGATACTCTCTTTCTTCAACCGATCAATAAGAAAAGTCAGACCGTTTGACTGACTGTCGAGATAAGGTGTATCAATTTGATAAATGTCCCCCGTGAACACGATCTTCGTGTTTTCACCAACCCTGGTGATAATGGTTCTGACTTCATGAGGTGTCAGATTCTGAGCTTCGTCAACAATGAAGTAGATTCCATCCAGACTTCTACCCCTGATATACGCCAGCGGAGTGATAAGCAGCTTCTCATATTCAATCATCTCCTGCAGACTGATGTATTCCTTGCTGTCTGTTGAGAAACGGCTCTTAATTACAGCCAGATTGTCCCACAGGGGCTGCATATACGGATCAAGTTTGCTCTGAACATCACCCGGAAGATAGCCCAGGTCTCTGTTTCCAAGCGGCACAACGGGGCGTGCCAGAAAAATCTGTCGATATTCCTGTCTCTGAGCGAGCGCAGCGGCAAGCGTCAGCAGAGTTTTTCCGGTTCCAGCTTTACCGGTCAGCGTAACAAGCTGAACTGATGGATTAAGCAGTGCATGAAGGGCATATGTCTGCTCGGCATTCCTCGGTTGTATTCCATAGGCTCTGGTTTTGATGATACGTTCGAACTCATCTGTATCCGGATTGAACCAGGCAAGTGAACTGGTACTCCCGTTTCTGAGAATGAAGAACTGATTCGGAGTCGGAACAAGCTCACTGTCGATATCGCTTCTCGGAACGGTAAAAGGCTGTTCGTAAAATCTGGAGATCAGATCCGTGTCAATGTCCTCCAGAATTCCCGTACCAGTGTAAAGCTCATCAACATTCTCAACTTTCCCGGTCTCATAATCCTGGGCGTTAATACCGATAGATTTTGCTTTCATTCGAAGATTGATGTCTTTACTGATAAGAATTACTTCCCGGTCAGGATGAGCAATCCGCAACTGGTCGGCAAGTGCAAGAATCCGATGATCAGGTTTGTTCAGAGTGAAAGTTTCCTCTACAATGCTTCCAGCAGATACTTTTGCGGCTTTTACAAACAGCTTTCCTCTTCCCTGCCCAAGAGAAAGGCCATCATTGAACAACTTCTCACCTGCGAGTTTATCAAGCTTTCTTATGAATTCCCTTGCCTGAAAGTTGATGAGATCATTTCCTTTCTTGAACTCATCGAGTTCCTCAAGAACTGTAATAGGTATGACTACATCATGCTCCTGAAAATTGTCTATGCAATTGTGATCGTAGAGAAGTACATTCGTATCAATAACGAATAGTCGTGGAGATCCCTGGGAATCTGTCAATTGTCACGTCCAATCTATACTGATTGATTTTGAGTCCGACTTCCAATTCTATATGAATTTCAAACAAAGGAAAACCTTCATGAGATTGAGTACCATTAGCAGACAGTGACCGAGAGAAAGCGGAATAGATTTTTTCATCTATTGCATTTTCCCTACTTTTTCTGCATTTTACCGCCTGCCCGAAAACCCTTTACGGTGAGCCGCTAGCTCAGTAGGTAGAGCATCTGACTTTTAATCAGAGGGTCGGGGGTTCGATCCCCCCGCGGCTCACCATAGGGGTATTGGGTATTGACGAAATCGACTTCAGTTGCCATTGTTGGTAACTATTTCGGCGACCCCATCGTCTAGCGGTTAGGACACTGGCCTTTCACGCCGGCAACACGGGTTCGATCCCCGTTGGGGTCGCCATCTTTTATGAAAAACGTGCCACCCACTGTTAAATACGACATGAGGTTTTTACTTTTTAGAAATTTCTAGAAGAGGGTCTTGATGCTGCCCCAGGTTTCGGATTTCAGAGCACTCACAGGCTCTCCGTAGAAATCAAAGAATAGATCGCATGGGCAGTTCGCGCTAAGGGTGCTTTCCCATACACCGGAACCTTCATCGATCCAAGTGCAATCGAGCATACACCAGTTACTGACAAGAATGAAGCAGTTGTCTGTAACATCAGCCTGTGTTTCGAAGTAGTAATGTGTGCCAATTACAAGTTCTGGATATGTACTTCCATAAATTCTACAAGTGGTCTCGTAGATATCATAACCCCAGTTTGAATCACCTGTGAACACGTTTGTACAGGGGACCACCTCTGCCCATATCACAGGAGCGTATGTAAGTGTGTCGAACTGATTCGAAGACATGCTGTCAAGATAAATGAAGTTGTTACCGTGCCGTTCGTAGAAATTCGTTGCGCCAGATGAAACAACGAACAATGTTGTGCAGATGAAGAGGAATATCATGAATTGCAGTCTGAAGCTTTTCATTTTGCACACCATTCAAATTAGTCAATATCTATTAATTACAGGAATACAAGATTGCTATTCGTAATGCAAACAGTTACATTCAGTATATGAACGGAGTGTATACTGATCATGAAGAATTCAGTGTTGCTTCTGATTGCTTTTTGCGCCTTACTTACTGCGGATACCCTCCTCGTTCCCTCTGAATACCCATCCATTCAGAGTGCTATCAGTGCTTCACAGGACGGTGATACTGTGCTTGTGTCCCCCGGTGAATACGGAGGACCCATAAGCTTCCAGGGAAAGAACATCGTTGTGATGAGTACAAATGGTGCAGATGACACTCTCATTCGAACATTCATGGACTTCCACTGCGTATCATTCACCGGTGGAGAGGACAGCACCGCTGTTCTGCAGGGCTTTACATTAAGGAACCAGATCTCCGATGGAGCAGCGTCGGGAAAACAGGAAATGGTTGATTATGGAGGTGGCATTTACATCACTAACTCTTCTCCGACCATTCAAAATAATATCATCAAGGACTGCCTTGCTAATACCGGAGCAGGAGTATACTTAGAGAATTCATCCATGTTTATGACAGACTGTACTGTCTACAATAATAACACATGGGTATATGGTGGAGGGCTCTTTATAGGAAGCTCTAATGAAAATGACCCTCCATGTATTATTGACTGCACAATTACGAACAATGAAGCTCAGTATGGTGGTGGGCTGTATATCATGGGTGATACAGCAGTGGTTATCAACAATAATATCAGTGATAATTATTCTGATCATGATGGTGGTGGTATCGGAATAAGCAGTACAAATGTACTGCTATGTAGTAATTACATTTCTGGAAATGATGGCGGGCGCGGAGGTGGAGTTTTCATAGGTGGTGCTATAACAACTATTACTGGAAACCTAATTACCGATAACTATGGAGGTCTAGGTGGAGGCATATACGAAGCTTCAAGCGGTACTATACCCATAGTGAACAACACCATAACTTTGAATGCAGCATCCAGAGGAGGCGGTCTCAGTTCAGCAAAAGACTCCATATATATCGCAAATACAATCTTCTGGGAAAATTCGGCTGTTGAAATGGGCTCCCAGATCAGCCTTCCTGCATCAACGAACGAAAGCTCTACCTATATCAGCTACTGCGATATTCAGTATGGACAGGACTCGATTCGAATAGATCCTCTTGCCACCCTCTACTGGGGTCCCGGCAACATCGATATCGATCCTCAGTTCGAGACTGGTCCTCTTGGTGATTATCACCTCTCCTGGGGTTCCCCCTGCATAGACGCTGGCAATCCCGACTGGGAATACAACGACCCCGAGGATCCCTTCAATCCGGGTTACGCCCTCTGGCCTGCAATGGGAACCACCCGCAACGACATGGGAGCCTTCGGAGGAAGTGGTGTCAATTACTGGCTATCCGTGGAAGAGGAAGAATCTTCTCCACCTGAATCAGGTCTTGTTTTGAAATCCTTCCCTAATCCATTCAGTACATCATGCACTGTGTGTTATCAACTTGATGAAGCTTCACATGTGGTTCTTTCAGTGTTCGATCTCTCCGGTCGACTTGTTGAAACTTTTGTTGATGAGGTTGTTCCCGCAGGTATGTACTCCGAATATCTTGACGGCTCAGGTCTCTGCTCAGGTATGTACCTGATAAGGTTGGTCGCAGGTGAACATGCTGCTTCCAGAAGATGTATCATCATCAGGGATAATTAGTTAGAATATTGAATCAGTTTACTCTCCCGTATACTCAAACGAGCACAGAATTGCCCATACAGGAAGCTGAATCAAGTAATAGTGTTCGAAAATGGTCCAGTGTGGACCGCCCCATCTCAGCCATTTCAGATAACGATCGATGTACTTTCTACAGCTTACTCAATGTCAGCAGCCATTCCCAAAAGGGGTTTGAAGTTTTGCCCGTTGGGGTCGCCATCTTTTATGAAAAACGTGCCACCCACTGTTAAATACGACATGGGAATTTTCTTTTTAGAAATTTCTAGAAGAGGGTCTTGATGCTGCCCCAGGTTTCAGATTCCAGACCAAGATATCCTCCGTAGAAATCGAAGAACAGATCCATAGCCAAACCGAATACAACATCGGACCTCACCCATATGCCGGAACCGTCATAGTGCCAGCAGTAGTCACCGATGTAATTATTACTTACAAGAATGAAGCAGTTGCCGTAAGTTTCAGCCTGAGTTTCGAAGTAGTAGTGAACACCCTCATCAAGCACAGGGTATGCGTCTGCGTTGATGGTACAGTATGTCTCGTAGATGTCGTAACCCCAGTTGCTATCGCCTGTGAAGGTATTGATGCAGGGAACGCTCTCAGCCCATACATCCGTATTGGTGTTGGGGTCGGAATCGCAGGGATCATCTTCGGAGATGACGAAGTTCATTATGGAGGCCTGCTCACCTGTCCAGATCATCCAGACACACATCTCTGTGACATAGTAGTTGTCATCAAGCTCAAAGTCATCGCAGAGCCAGCGGTTATAGCCACTGTAATTACTGATACCGTTAAACAGATTTTCATAACAGTAAGTCTGCGAATAAACCAACCCATCAATCTCAATCGGACCGGTTCCCTGGGTGTGACGGGGACTCAGAGAAAGCGGCTGGTCAGCCAGAACAGAAGCTATGGATATGAATAACAGAACCAAAAGAAGTTTCATAATTTCGTACCTCCTTTTTCTGAAGATAAACCCAAATAGATTCTAGATATATGCTTAATTAATGTCAACATACAGTTGCAAGATTAG
>JAUXIK010000153.1 GCA_030620995.1 Candidatus Aegiribacteria sp. | reverse complement strand
GATATCTATATCTCAAAATGGAATGGTTCATCGTGGGGCAGCGAAACCATCCTTACGGACGGTGATCCATTTGAAGTGGAAACTGCAATGGATGGAGGTAATGGTCACGCATGGCTTGTCTGGCAGAAGTGGCAGAACGCGTCCACTGACATAGAAGGAATTTTCTGGACAGGATCCAGCTGGTCATCGATATTCACGCTGTCATCCGAAGAAGGCAATGAGCGTTATCCGGATGTCGCTTACGGCGGAGATGGATTCGGTCTGGTATATCATGCAAGGCGTGACGGAAACTGGGTGATCGGTTTCCGCGATGCTCCCGATTCGGGAACATTCAGCAGTGAAACTGTTATTTCATCAGTCAGTGAAAACAGCCGTTACGCATGCATCACAAGTGACGGCGCAAATTACTGGGTTACATGGCAGAATGACGCCGGCGAGATTCTGTGTTACAATGTAGGTACATGGTCCATTCCTGAAGTTGTTTCACCCTCCGGCGGATGCGCCAGACCTTCGATTACATCGAACGCAACAGGTGAAATAACAGTGATGTGGACTGCCGGTGGTAACACGCTCCAGTGCAATACATATAGCGGCGGCTCATGGAACGGTTATTACAGCGCCGTCAGCGCTGACGCGATTGACGATGGTTCTCTTGCGTGGGCAGGAGAAAAGCTCTGGGCTGTTTACGGCAGGAGGGATACTGACCTTCAGTGGGATCTCTGGGCATGCACACCTGATCCCACGGGAATCGCCGGATCCTCGTCACCTGATTTAGAACAGTTTGGTATTTCTGTGGTAGGACGAAACCCGTTCAGCAGTTCCACGGTTCTACAGGTTTCCGCTTCGACGAATTCCAGACTGAGGATTTACGATCTGATCGGGAGAACGGTTCTGGAGACAGAAGTTGAATCGGGTCTTTTCACCTGGAATGGAATGTCGGATAACGGCGTTCATGTTCCCTCAGGTGTGTATTTCGCGGTCATATCAGGCTCCAACATGACAGAGAGCTGCAAGCTGATAAAAATCTGATGAGGTTGGGGTCAAATCTTTACTCTTGACATTTGACCCCTTTTCCCAAATGTCAAGAGTAAAGATTTGACCCCTTTTCCTCTTTTCCTACAGATAATGGTAAGGAACTTTGAAGTCTATGATCTGCTGTGTAGCGATATGTTTCCTTTGATGTGTTGAATAGCAGTTTTCATCCTTCAGTAGAATAAAACTCATTCCGGAATATGATGGGATCAAATTGGAAATGTAATCATCAAGCTTAATCAACATTCCAGCTGAGCGCCAGCCAAATACTAACCTGAATAGTGGCAGACAGAAATTATAGCTGTTTAAAAGAAGCTGAGGATAGTTTTCGGATTTTTCTATTTTCATAGCATCCACAATTCCTGCCACCAATTTACAATATGGATTAAGAAATCTTCTCGAAATAACTTTGAAATCTCCCGGGAGAATAGAATTTAAACTATCCGTATCGAAACTGTGAATATGAGAATGAGGTATATTCTTTCTGATATTGTTTTCGATAAACTCCTTTGGTTCATGCGGAACCGTAATAATAACTGCCCTGCTGCAGACTCTCATCAGCTCATTTGTTGCTATTTGCAAATCAGGCACATGCTCTAATGTTTCATTGCATAAGACTACATCGAACTCATTGTCATTGTAAGGAAGTTGATGAACATCTACCGGTTCACCATCAACATCAAAGATCTCTTTCGCCCTGTTGCAAGCTTCCTCGGACAGGTCTGCGCTTCGAACACTTACATTGAATATTGAACGCGCTAGAGCCGCCTTATACCCCTCAGCACCACCGACATCCAGTAATGAAGTGAACTTCAAATGGGAAAGCGCCTTCATGGTTTGATAAGTGATGATATATCTGACAATTGTACCTGGTTCGCTGTGCCCTTTCCTGAAGCCGTAAATGGGTTGATGAGCATGATAAATATCCTCTTCATCAGTCATCTTGAATCGTTGGTCCAGCCAGCGCTTCATATCATGTGTGTAACTATTCATACATCAATATTACTGCGGCATAGACCGAAACGCCAGGGTGATGCATCTCTGTACTATTGATGGAAGGTCTGTTCCCTGGAATTTGATTATTGAGGGTTAACAGCTATTTTTCCGGGATCTCTCCGGCCTTTTTCAGAGCATATTTGGCCATGATCGGGCCGATGATCTCAAAGATTATGCAGGTAGCTGTTACCGTAAGCACGTACTCCCATCTGCGAGAATTGCTGCACGACCGCGATGGAAAAACCAATTGCCACACCGGCCTGGGAGAGAATGCCTATTCCAAGATATTTTCTGATATTGGAAGGAGCCTTACCAATCAGTCCATCACGGACCGCTGTACCCGAGCACGCTGACCGTACTCGAGATACTGTTCGTAAAATACACCTGTTCACCGGAAGGTACTGAACAGATCCCGTTGGGACGGATATCCGTTGGTATGTAGCCCACTGCAGTCCCGCTTGAAAGATCAAGGAAGTAAATCCTGTCTTCCTGATAACAGGATACGTAGGCGATACTGCCATTGGGAATAACCGATAC
>JAUXIK010000021.1 GCA_030620995.1 Candidatus Aegiribacteria sp. | reverse complement strand
ATAAGATCTTTTCCACTGGCTTCAGTAATCCCCATCATTATCGTAAAAGTTCATTGCAAACTTGTAAGAAAGCTCTTCTGGTAAACTACTTGACAATATTAAACAAACAATGCAGTAATAGCATGTATGAATTGAATGAACAGGGAAGGTGATAATGAATAGATTTCCTGAGAAATATGACAAGCCAGAACTTATTTCACTTGATGAAGGTTTAAACAAGGGCTGGTCAGCCGCTTGCAGAGACGGTGAATCCGCAGGAACTCTTTGTGATACAGGTGTGGGTTTTGCCAAAGGTGGCGACGGCTTCATCGATCCGCAGATTCTCCAGCAAGGTCTGTAATCAGATAGTGACAGGCACTATTAAAATTCAGTTATGGTGATGGTCTGCTGATCTGGCAGGCTATCATCTTTTTTTTAATAGTGCCTGTTAATATTTATTAGTTGTAGGCGCTGGCCTGGATGGTGTACATCTCGCGGTACATTCCGCTTTCTTCCATAAGTTCCTGATGGGTTCCCTGTTCTATGATTTGCCCTTTATGCATCACGGCGATTCTGTCAGCCGTTCTTACAGTAGAAAATCTGTGTGAGATTATGATAGAGGTTCTTCCTGTTACAAGGTCTCTGAACCGCTGGAATAATTCATGCTCCGATCTGGCGTCCAATGCGCTGGTCGGTTCGTCGAGAATCACAATCGGAGCGCTTCGGATGAATGCTCTGGCAAGCGCGATCTTCTGCCATTCACCTATGGAGAGTTCCTTTCCGCCCTTGAACCACCTGCCCAGAACAGTATCGTAACCATCCGGCAGATCCGAGATAAGGCTGTCGGCCCCAGCTGTAACTGCTGCCTGTCGAATGGCTTCTTCATCCGGAGTGCGCTGAATATCGCCCAGACTGATGTTCTGCCCGGCTGTGAGATGGTATCTGGCGTAATCCTGGAAGATCACGCTGATGTTTTCGCGAAGGTCCTCTATTCTGAAATCCTTCAAAGAAGTTCCATCAACGCTGATCGTTCCTGAATCAGGATCGTAGAGTCTGCATAGAAGCTTTACCAGTGTTGTCTTCCCGGAGCCGTTCTCTCCGACTAAAGCAAGCATCTCGCCCTGATTGATCGTAAGTGAAATATCCTCAAGGGCTTTTCGGTTGCCGGAGGGATATCCGAAACTTAAATGATCAAATGCAATTCCATCGCTGACAGATGAGGGAAACGGTTTCGGTTCGGGAGGATCAACAACGGATGGTTTTATATCGAGGAAATCGAAAAGATTTGAGAGAAACAGGTTTCCCTCGTAGAGTCCGGCCAGGCTGCCAAGCAGCTCCCTGAGATATCCCAACCCTTTCTGGAAGGCCTGAAAGTACATTACCATGCCACCGATGGTTATCAGGCCGCTGAAAGCCTGCCATGCTATAAACGCGAATGAGCCGTAAACCAGTACGGTTGCGACAGCCTGGGTGCCCAGATCAGCCGCGGCCTTCCTTCTTGCTATACCGAGCATCTCATTTCTGAGGATGCTCCTCAAATCCCGATATCTTTTTCTGAAGTGCTCTCCCAGGCCGAACAGCCTCAGCTCCTTGGCATGTCCGACAGAGGTTATGAGCCAGTGCTTGTACCATGCCCTGCGTTCGGTCTCGGTTCTTTTCCGCTGCCACTTCCAGGTTATTTTCGAGAACTTGAGCTTCACGAACACTCCAGGCAGAGCTGCGATAACAAGAACAACAGCAACATACCAGTGGAATGTCAGAAGCAGACCGACCATAGCCAGCAGCGATACACAGCCCTGAGCTGTCCTGATCAGACCATTGACAATACTTGTAGGTCTGGAGGGCGCTTCTCTCTGTGCCCTGTGAAGAGTATCGTAGAAACGCGAATCCTCGTAATATGCCAGGTCAACACCGATGGATTTCTCGTGGAGAATATCCTGCATGTAATCAGTTACGACTCTGCTCTGAGCCTGTTCCACAAACCCGGTCAGAGTTTTTACAACAGCAATCAGGAGCGCGACAGCACCCATGATACCTATGAGCAAACCTATATGACCGAAAGAAGAAGTATCTCCTCCCGATATGACCTCCCCGACTGAATCGATAAGAAGTTTCATCAGGTAAAGAGGAATAAGGGGAAGCAGTCCCTGAAGAAGAGTCAGCAGAAGATTGGCAATCGTCAGACCGCGGCTGCTTTTCCAGACAAGGGATACAGCTCTTCTGAGCATCAGTTTCTTTTGATCTGATTCGGTTTTCATTGGTGTAATCTACTCCGCGCGAATGACAGAAACCAATATACGACTGGTGATATCCCGTTGCTGTATGTATCAATTGGCTGTATGAAAAACACAGCACAACCCGATGCGATAACAAAAGCAGCCTGCAGATGGCTCCTGTCCGGAGGTGTACCCGGAGCCTACAGAGGCCCTGACCCGGGCATAGCTCATGGTCTTGCGCCTCTTCTCGCAAAGGAGATGAGACGAAAGAATATCAGCCTTTCCGCGGCAGCGGGATCGTTCCGTCAGGAACAGATTATCAGGCCGGTTCTGGAGCGCATAGGAAAAGAGGGTGCTCTAGTATGGGCTGTAAAGGGTTTCGACCTGGCTCGCAGCGTGTATCCATTCCCCGGCGCAAGACCGATGGCCGATGCTGACCTGTTCGTAGAGAATAGAGACCGGCAAAAGATTCTGAGTATTTTTGAACAGTCCGGCTGGTCAAGAGGGTCTCCCGGAGACGGCATCTTCAATGCAGGTATCGTATCCGAGATGAAAATGTACAGGCATGGCGCAATGGTTGAACTGCACACTCACATCTTCTACTTCCCGGCGACGTTTCCCGGGAAACTTCCAACAGATCTGTTCGAGAACGGCAGGCTTCTCGAACCTGGATTGATGGGATTCGCCTGGCATAACGCCCTGCTATTGGTGCTTATTCATATGCTGACAAACTGTGAAATGCGACCCGTATGGTGGGTGGACACGTGCCTGCTCTGCAGAAAGGTCTCTGAAGCAGAAACCTGGAATGCATTTGCGCGGAATGCCACTGACACAAACCTGGGGTGTGCACTTGCATCTCTTCTTATTACCGCTGCCAATGCGCTGGGAGCTCCGGTTCCCGAAAAAGTGATTAACGTACTGAAAATGAACGATAGTGGCAGAGAAGATATAGTTGAAAAACTGAAGGCTGGAAAAAAAGTGCCAACTCTGTTGAATCTGAAACACCTGACAGGCTGGAAAAAAGTCTCCTGGTCGTATGCTCTTCTCTGGCTTGTTCTTACCGGTCAGCACCCGCTGAGGCAAAAATAATCAGTTGAGTTTGTCGTGTTTATCAGTGGGTGGCACTCTTTTAGCGAGTACGATTACACCAAGCAGAACAGCGAACCAGAGGGTGGCGAACCGCATGATGATGGTGGTAACGGCAGCATCCACTTCCGGCATCGCGGTAATAAGAATCGCGCCAATGGTTATTTCTGTCAGACCAAGTCCACCTGGAATCATTGACACCGCGCCGGCGATAGTTCCCGCCGAGTGAGCCAGCAGGGCAAGCCCTACTGAAAGGCCGGGTTCAATGCCCAGTGACATTGCTACAAGACAGAGAACCATTGCTTCAGCGCCCCATGAAAGAATTCCAAGCGGAACAGATATTATCAGGCTTTTCAGGTCGAGAAGTGCTGTACAGTTTGTATGGAATTGTTCAAAGCTGTCGCGGTGTTTGTTAACAGGTTTAATCCTGCAGAGCAGATTCGTGAGAAAGCTGAACGCGCTCTTCCAGAGAATAAATATCATTACAGCAAGCACGAACACTATCCCGGCTCCCACAGCAATCATCGCTCCTTTATGCTCAACCAGAAGAAGCCCGATCATTGCGATGAATATCATGCTTATCAGGTCGGTAACACGTTCAGCTACCACCACGGGTGAGGTTCTTGAAACGGGGATTTCCCTTCGCTCTTTAAGAAGATAGCATTTAAGCAGTTCACCAAGCTTGCCGGGAGATACTGTCATTGAGAAACCCGCCACAAAAACAGACATACTTTCCTTCCACGGAATGTGAACATCAACCCTTTGAAGGAAGTATTGCCATTTGAAGAATCTCAGTGTGTAATTAACCAGTGACAGGGAAAGAAAAAGCGGTATCCAGCAGAGGGAAATCCTGGATACAGCTTCCACAACCCTGCTGACATCAGAGAAGAGAACTATCGCCGTATACACAGCCACAGCAAGGATCAGGGACCAGACAGTTTTTTTCAGATCAGAGTTCTCCGGTGCCTGGAACCTTATCCGAAACAAGGTGCTTCAGTTCTTCCACAAGTTTTTCAGTTCCGGGGATGTCACTGATGAGTTTCAGTGCCTTGGATGCCAATAGCGAAGCTTCTTTTTTCTCACCCTGCATTATGCATGCTCTTGAAGCAATTGCCAGTGCGTTAGCTTTGCTGGTGTTCAGAAGAATACTGCCTGATGGAATGAGTTCGAATGCTGTCATTGCCTGAACTCTCGCGTCAACAGGCTGTTTCTTCTTGAGATAAAGCATGGCAAGGTTAACATGGATTCCGCTTCTTGTGGGTCCTTCCCGAAGTTCAAGCGCCTGCTTCAAAAGGTCCTCCGCTTCGTCCAGCCGTGATCCCGATTCAATCAGCATTCCTGCGATGTTAATATACATCGTCGGTTTAAGTGATTCGTCCCGCTCAACAGCATTTCTGTAATACTCTTCAGCCTTCTCGAGTTCTTTTCTGCCACCGGCGACATATCCGAGCTGGGCCAGGGCCATTCCGCTGTTATCACCCTTTTCCATCGCACAGGTTATGGCAGCTTCTGCATCATCATAATTACCCGATCTTATATGGAAATAGATCAGAGCGTTGGTCAAAGGATCGGAAACACGTTTTCTATTCATGTTTCGATTCAGATAGCTGATCATGTCATCTGTTTTTCCACTTGCGGCAAGTTTGGCTGCTTTCCTCAGCTGAATCTGCTTCCAGGTGCCCGACCTGATAAGACGCCAGGCCAGGAATAGAACAATCAGAATGAGAAACGCGATAATTGTAAACCATACTGGGGGCATTAGTTATCTCCATGATCTGTGTAATTTATATCGTACTCAGTGAAATCCTGCAAAGTTGTATCCGGGAGAAATGCTCCGTTTGAGTAATCGTGAAGAGTGCAGTAATACTGTGGTGCTGTTCCCTTCCAGAACTCCTCCTGTCTGGAATTCTCTCCGCAGTATTCCGTGGCCAGCTTACCTGTAATTGTGCATATCACAGCCGTTTCGACAGTGTTTTCCGAAGGATCGGGAAAGGATAATGTTCCGTCAGCGGGGTTATCTCTGAAAACACTCTTCATGAAACGGGTCCAGATTGGAAGGGCGATACTGCTTCCGGATTGTCCTCTGTTGTTCTGCAGTCTCATCCTCACGATATGGTTGTCGTATCCCACCCACACGCTCGTGACAAGGTCAGGTGTAAACCCCACAAACCATGCATCAGCGTAATCACTTGTGGTTCCGGTTTTCCCCCCGGCCTGTCTACCCGAATAAGGTCCTCCCCAGTACCATCTACTTCCTGTTCCGGTTCCCTCACGGAGTACAGACTGCAGAATTGAATTTATCAGGTAAGCGCCTGTTTCCGACAGTACTCTCCTGCCTGCTGAAGGCGTCTCGTTATCTTCAAGGACATTACCATACCTGTCTTCAACTCTGAGTACAGCTACAGCGTCCCTCGAGATCCCTCCGGTGGCAAAGGGAATGTATGCCTGTGCCATTTCCAGTGGATTAACCATACAGCTGCCGAGAGGCAGTGAACTTACAACTGGAATTCTTGAAACGATTCCCATCGCCCTCGCTCTTGCAGCAACAGCCTCAATTCCCACAGCCATTCCAAGACGAACAGCGGAAACATTAAATGACCGGGCAAGAGCTGTCCGCAGCGTAACCATACCATGGAAGGTATGATCATAATTCCTGGGGCGCCAGGAACCTGGAGACAGTTCAACAACAACAGGCTGGTCAAGAATAATACTTCCCGGAGACCATCCCTGCTCAATGGCTTCAGCGTAAACAAACGGTTTGAAAGCGCTGCCAGGCTGACGGCGAGCTTGAACTGCGCGGTTGAATTCACTGTCACGAAAATCTCTCCCGCCAACCATCGCCTTCACATATCCTGTTTGTGGATCAACAGCTACAAGTGCTCCCTGGATATAATCAGGAGCTCCCGAAACAGTATCCCGTATCGCCTGCCAGTGAGCATAGGAGCTTTCGAACCTGAGACGATCTCCATTATTCATGAACTCTCCTGAAGCAGAATCCCACACCGGTTCCATTGAGATCAGAACACTGTCAAGGGCCTGTTCAGCAAGTATCTGCATGTCAGGGTCAAGTGTTGTATGAACTCGAAGCCCCTGTTCATAGACAGCAGACCATCCGTATCGGTTAACAAGATATTTTCTGATGTATTCGGAGAAATATGACCATTCCTGTTCAACTTCAGGACGATGGACATTAACGGTTAAAGGAGTTGAAATGGCTTCTTCCGCCTGCTCATCGGTAATTAACCCTTCTGAGGACATGACCCACAGGGCGATATTTCTCTGAGCAAGGCATCTGTCAGGATTTCGAAGCGGATTGAATCCACTGGGATTCTTGACCATCCGAACCAGCATGGCGGCCTGTGCAAGTGACAGTTCAGCCGATGTGATCCCACCAAAATAGGTTCTTGCAGCGGCTTCTATTCCATAAGCTCCTGACCCGAAATAAATCTGATTGAGGTACATTTCGAGAATCTCGTGCTTGTTGAACTGACGCTCGATTTCCATTGCGATGAACGCTTCCTGGATTTTCCTCTGTATCGTCTGGTCAGGAACAAGAAACAGCCCTCTTGAAAGCTGTTGTGTAATTGTGCTTGCGCCCTGGCGGGAACCGGTTGTGATATTAACCCAGGTGGCTCTGATAATCCCTCTGAAGCTGATACCGCTATGCTTGTAAAATGTTCTGTCTTCAGTGGCGATGAAACCGTTGATTACCCAGGGTGAAACTTCTTCCAGCGTAACGGGGTACCTGTTTTCAACACACGCAGTGGCCATGAGAGTTCCTCTGCCGTCGTATATCTGAGTGGCAGCGGCAGGCTCATGTCCCCTGAGTCCGGCGACAAGTAGGTTACCTCTCGCGTTGGTGAAGGCGGAACTGCAATCTCCATAAACCCGAAGTACAAACCCGATACTGAAGAAAATACCGATAATTGCGGTCAGAGATAGCCAGTAGAGAACTGGTATCAGTTTCTTATTCATTCCTTGTTTATTCCTCCAGCTCGATAGTATCGTCAAAGGAGCTTATCCTTCTGAAAAGAGGCTCCCCGGAATCATTGTAACCAAGGAAATAGGTGTATCTGCCATCATTACCCGTGAAGGTTATCTCGCGGCATCCATCCCTGCCTGAAGGCTGAGACACGAATTCGGAATGATAATCACTTTCATAGTTCTCGTAGGTTCTCCAGACAAGTCTATAACCGGTGGGTATGCCCTGGAAAAGGAACAGGTTCCCGGCCCAGTAGATTACCCGCTCCGGATCATTGTCACCGTTCATCTCAACGGCAAGAGCTCTCCATACTGATAAACCTACTTCGTTTTCCAATTTCTGTTCCCGCTGATGAGGGTCCAGTTCAATAATAACCTGAGCCAGTGGCTCATTCGTGCCCGATGTAAGTACAACCCGGTAGGTCCGGGAGAGTGAGTCACGAGCTTCAACAATGTTACTGACCGACAGAAAGAAATCCTGAAAACCAGCCAGCCGTTCAACTTCCTGCTCAATATCGGGTTCAATCCAGATACCTGTTGAATAGAGATTCTGAAGCGCTTCATGACGAACTCTCAAAACAGACTTGGAGATGTAAGACATCTCCCTCCAGATGTTTACAAGTATTGCGAGGTCAGAGGGGATATCAAAAAATCGAGTTTCAGCTCTATCCTTGATAATCTGCATCTTCCCTGCTCTTCTGATATTACTTAAAGCCAGGAGTGCATAGCTTTCCGGCTGCAGATCCAGTATGAAATCCTGAAACTCGGTTCCAGACTGAACAGCAGCGTTCAGAGATGTATAGCTCTGAATAGAATCTATTAGACAATCATCATATAACATCCTGACAATCCGGAGTTCGGTGCGTACACCCGGATACTGAAGCACAAGATCAGCAAGCTGCTCAATTGTAAGCGAATCTTCCTTCTCCGGAGGCAGCTCAATTCCAAACCCGTCGATTAACCATCTGTTATCGGATAGAAGAAAATCAATCCGATTGATCGCCGGCTTTTCCATTCTTCTTATTGTGCAATAATAAGATGTCCGTATTTCACCGGGACTTTCCTGAATGGAAGTAAGACGGCCACCTGCATCAAAAGCCCTCCATCTCCCGAAAATCTGCTGAGGAGACAGGCTGTCAGAGGGGAGAGAATCAGAAAAACCCGCAGAAAGAAGTTCAAAACACAAAGGATCGTTCATTCCCAGCATATTTGTGAATTTCAGCGCCACTTCCATAGGAGCGTCCGGTAATACTATTACAGAATCAGATATCTGCCCGATCGTGTCTTCGTCAGGGACAGCGTTTTCATGAACCGGTTCTTCACCACAGGAAATAAGAAGACCAGTTGAAATCAGAATAAATAAAATTCTGCGCGGTTTCATTCAACCCCCAATGTAATCTTCAACATCTCTTCCGGAGTAGTAATACCGCTTCGGACTTTGGAAAGAACGTTATCGTGAAGTGTAGTCATTCCCTGTTTGACAGCAATTCTCTTGATATCATCTATCGTTGCCATTCTTGCTATTGCCGACCGTATTTCTTCAGTCATCTCGAGAACTTCGAATACAGCCACGCGCCCTTTGTATCCGGTACCCCGACAATTCCTGCAGCCCTTGCCGCGTTTAAGGTCAACACCGCTTTCAAGGCCAATTGATTCCCTTGTTGACTTAGATGGCGTGTAATCCTCAGAGCATTTATCACAGATTTTCCGAACAAGCCTTTGAGCCATTACCGCGACGAGTGTGGTCGAAAGAAGATACGGTTCTACACCCATATCAATCAGCCTGGTGGCAGCTGAAACTGAATCGTTCGTATGGAGAGTACTCAGAACCAGATGGCCGGTAAGCGCACACCTGATTGCGCTCCGGACTGTTTCTTTGTCCCGTATTTCCCCGACCATAATAATGTCAGGATCCTGCCTGAGAATGTATTTCAAAGCAGTAGCGAAAGTCAGATCAACAGCGGGTTGAACTGCAATCTGATTGAACTCGTTTGTTACGAATTCAATTGGATCCTCGATTGTGGTTATGTTCTTTTCTTTTGTGGCCAGTGTTATCAGTGAGGAATAAAGAGTTGTTGTTTTTCCACTTCCCGTAGGTCCGGTAACAAGAACCAGTCCGTTCGGCCTTTCAATAGCTTTCCTGTATCTGACTAAATCGGTCTTCGTAAAGCCAAGCAGCGCCAGATCCTGCATAAGCAATGCTGGGTCGAGAATTCTCAATACTACTTTCTCACCGAAAGCCACAGGAACTGTGGATGCTCTTATTTCAACCGGTTTCCCCTCAAAATGGGTTCTGATTCTGCCGTCCTGAGGTCTTCTTTTTTCAGCTATATTCAGCCCGGAAATCATTTTTATTCGGGAAATGATCGGCAGGTGCAGTTTCTTGGGGATTTTGTAGATGTCATGCAGAACTCCGTCAATCCGGAGCCTGACTACTGTACCATCTCTGTGCGGTTCAAGATGTATATCGCTGGCGCGTTCCTCGAAAGCGTAATGAAGAAGATGATTGACAGCGTTCACAATCGGGCTGTCAGTCGGCTCAACCTTCTTTGAAGTCTCGCTGGAAACGTATCTCTCGAGATTGCCGAGATCAATACCGTTTTTCGAATCCATCTCTTTAACAGCGGCCGTTATTGAACCATGCAATCCGTAAAACTGCCGGATCACTCTTGCTATTTCGGATGGTCTTCCAACGTAGAGTTCAAGATCGTGTCCGAGCTGATGAACAAGATCTTCAAGAGGTCTTGGATTTGTCAAGTTGCTTGTTGCTACCATTAACACGTTATCGTATTCTCCGAAAATAACAAGATTATGCTTATGGGCATATGCTCCTGGAAGCAGTTCGGTTACCACCTGATAATCAAGCTCAAGCGGATCGAGAACCTTATACGGCAATCCGAGCATTCCGGCCAGAAAAGTATAAAGCGATTCTTCCGGAATAAGACCCCGATCAACAAGGATTTTAAGGGTGTTCTCATCGGTAACATCATCATATCTGGCAAAACGCTTAAGTCCGTTTTCAGATAGAATTCCAGCTTCATGAAGTATCTGCGGCAGAGTACTCATATCCAGATGCGGAAACATATTCATATCACTTTCCTGATAAGAGGTTGAACCGGTTGATCCCATACAAAAGCTTCTATTATCGAAAGTGATGCATTATATGCGGATTCCTGATCTTCAGCATGAACCAGTCCGAGAACTTCTCCATTCCTGATATCGGTTCCACAGGGAATAATCTGTTCCCATCCTGCACTCGGATTAATCTTCTGATCAACCCTGTATCTGCCACCACCAAGACTGCGCACAACCTCACCAAGCACCAGGGCATCGACACCGTTCCAGAAACCTGATCGTTCGGCAGCGATTTCGAATTTCACCGGAGCTTCCGGAAGTGATTCGAAACCACTGATATCTCCCCCCTGCGCTTCGACCATGAGAATAAATCTGGCAAATGCATTTCCATTGTCAAGAATTCTGCCGCAGTATTCAACAGCATCCGTTACTCTCGGGTATTTTTCAGGATACGCCTGCATAAGCATGGAAGCGGTAAGACGAATCGATAATTCACGAACATCCTGAGGCCCTTCTCCTCTGAGAACTTCAAGAGTTTCCTTAACCTCCAGAGCATTGCCGGTCTTCAAACCGAGCGGGAAATCCATTCCTGTGAGAAATGCTTCGACTTGTACACCACTCTCTTTCGCGATGTCTATGAGAGCTGATGCAAGTTCTGTACCCTGCTCCTCGGTTTTCATGAAAGCTCCACTGCCAATCTTGATATCAAAAACCAGAATATCCGTATTTTCAGCAAGTTTCTTACTGAGTATGCTGGCGCATATAAGTGGAATGGATGTAACCGTAGCGGTAGCATCTCTTAAAGCGTAGAGCCTTCTATCTGCTGGAGCCAGATCATCCGATTGACCTGTCATTGCTACTCCGTTCTTTTCCACCAGCCTCATGAACTGCTCTATATGAATATTTACATTCATTCCGGGAATTGACTCAAGCTTATCAAGTGTTCCGCCTGTATGACCCAGGCTTCTTCCGCTTATCATGGGTATCCTCAAACCTGCGGCAGCAGCAAGAGGCGCAAGGACAAGAGAAATCTTATCACCGACTCCTCCTGTGCTGTGTTTATCGGCAAGCGGCAGACCGTCTCCCCATTCCAGGACTGTTCCACTGTCTCTCATTGCAAGGGTGAGAGATATGGTTTCAGCTGTGGAAAGACCTTTCAGATAAGCAGCCATCAACCACGCAGAAACCTGATAATCAGGAATACCCCCTGAAGCAACAGAAGAGGCAAAGTCGTAAAGATCCTGCCGGGTTACCTCTCTGCCGTCTCTTTTGGCGGAGATAAAATCTGTGATCTGCATGCTATTTCTTCCAGATTACCCGCACAAGCATTATGAAGGCAATGACAAGGGCAGCAATTCCGCCAATCATCATCCATTGAGCATCCTGCTTCTGAAAAACAAGTGCCGCCGCGCCGGCTGCGCCAAATACAATGGCAAGAATCAGGAATACAAGGAAAGATCCGCCTTCCAGATGATAGACTTCGATGAATTCACTTACGGACATGACACCATCAGGCAGATCCTGATGCCTTACTTCATCAAAGCCGTGTATCCGTTTCCGCTTCAGAAGTGACATGACATCTTGCGGTTGCTTAAAAGTGTAATCCTCACCATAGGTTGATCGAATCCTGTATGGAATTTCTTCAACCTCATCAGTTTCTTCTATGGTTTCAATAACAGGAGCCTGACCCTCAGTGCTGTCGGGTGAAATTACTTCTCCGTGCTTATCAGGTTCTTCAGCTGATGGAGATTCAGGAACCAATCCTGCTTCTGGTGGTTCAAACTTACTTTCGGGTATGGCAGGAATGTCGCTCTCATCTGATTCCACTGCAGCTTCAGGCCAGAGTTCTTTCTCACAATACCCGCACTCGGAAACAGATTGCCATTCTTCACCCGGAAGTGATACTTCTGCTTCTACAGGAACCCGGGATTCCCTTATCCATCTTCTGAAAGTATCGATATCTCCCGGAAGGAATGTCCTCCCGTCAAACCGGAGGCGAACCTGAGCTTCTTCCGGTTCTTCCGAAAGGAGTTCTCGCAAGTGTGGGACAAGTTCAGGAGATGCCTTGCCCAGAATACCGCCTGGAGGAGTTTTTGGTCCTTCTATTTGCACTTCAGTGGAAAGACGTCCATCCTTTGCCCATTTTACGATGGTGTCCCAGTCAGAAGCAATGTATGTGTTACTCCCCATTTTTATCTTCCACCAGTTATCAGGATCCAGCAACTTCTCAAGGTCACTGTTCGCAGTGACAGGTATCCATTTATCAGCACCTGCAACCCTGTAACTGTCATCCCTGGAGATCCTGTGTTCCCTTGCCCATTTGAAAAATGTTTCTCTGCTGTCAGCTCGATATGTTCTGCCCTCATGTCTAAGTTCGACAGCTTTTCTTGCGGCCATATCAACCCCCTGTTATCGAGTTATAGTATTGTTCAAGCGTATACTCATAAGTGTGCTGATTGTCAACGTTAGAGAGCCTCCGGACAGGGAATGAAAACTATTGAATCCCCCATCGCGCGAATGGCCGAATCCGCATTTATCCAACCTCTATTCGCGGATATGCTTATCAGTCTGTCCAGATAAGCTTCCCAGTAATCAGGCACGTTGTTGTTTACATAAAATCTATGATACAGAGCCGGACCTGGAAGGATGGATACAAGAAATACCGCCTGCCTTGTAGAAAGCTCCTTCAGATCGGCACTGAAGTAATACCTTGCAGCGTCCTGAAAACCAAAAACATCCGGTCCGAGTTCAACGATGTTCGCATATATTTCGAGTATCCTGTTCTTCGACAGATAAGTTTCAAGTCTCCATGTCAGAAAGACTTCCTGCAATTTCCTGGCATAAGTCTTTTTTCTTTCCAGGAATAGATTGCGAGCAAGCTGCATGGAAATCGTGGATCCTCCTCTAACGAATCTGCCTCTTTCCACATTTGCTCTTATCGAATTTCTGATATGATAAAGACAAAAACCATTGTGAGATCGGAAAGTGGCATCCTCCGCACATTTGAGGAGACCCTCTAAAGAAGGGTGCAGCGAATCAAAAGGGACAAAATCAGGATTTTTGAGAGTATCAAGATATATGTTTCTCGTTCTACCCCTGCTGTCACGCATCAGGCATGATCCTCCCTGCCTGAGGTGACCTATCGCGACAGGACTGGCCAGCACTCTTAAACCGGAAACATCAACTGAAGCCTGAAAATCAGAACTGTCCGGTACCTCCCAGTCAAGGATGAACAGTATGTCGAACGATGCGTCCCCGCCAAGCCTGAGCCCGGTGAGTCTGCCCAGCAGTTCATCCGGAATGGATTCAATCAGATCTTCGCCGGAAATACACTCACTCCATAATCGAATCTCAAACCTCGGGTGCTGCTTAAACCTGCCGGTAATATCAAAACTGACTGGAACACTCCCGAATACTGCTGAACCGGAATCGATATTGACTTCCCATGAACTCACGCACACGGTACTCTGGAATCGTAATCCCGCAATCGTATTGACTGTATCATCCGAAAGAACGGTTGAATATATCCTCACAGAATCAAGCCGGGAATCAACTGTGACTCCGATTGTATCACTGTCCATGAATTCAAAAAAAACGGTACCGGAAGGAGCAAAATCAATGTAGATATCACCAAACATTGATCCAGCCTGAGTAATCAGAAATTCTTTCAGAGTCGAAATATCAGTTGACAGACTGACGTAAGGTTCGCCGCCGGTATTATTCATTGAAAACAGTATCTCGGCCGGATTTCCATTGACTTCAGTGATAACACCGCTGGCAGATAATGTGTTATTCAAGGTCGCGTTCAGATTTCCCTCCAGCTCAAAACCATGAAGCATTTCAGGCAGAGTGAATAATTCTCCCGGTATTCGTCTGAACTGAAACCATTCTACATGAAGGCTGTCGTATTCGTGACCAAACAGAATGTTACCGGTTCCCCTGCCCCACTCGCTGTCAAGCAGAAAAACCATCGAATCTCCGGGAGCCTTTCCGGAAAATACTCCGGACACAACTGTTGTTTCATCACCATGAATGATTTCAATATGATTAAACCTGCAGGGTGGGCATTCGCGAGTTTCACCCCGCCTGATTGCATCAGTATCACGCTCAGGCAATTTCCAGGTTCCGCCGACTGCTAACAGACTGTCGATTTTCGGAGAGAACGGGTTACCGCTCCAGTAGACAATAAGCCTGTCAATCGACAGGCTTCTGCCAGGAAGGACAACTCCTTCGAGAATCAGTATCTCCGAAGCAGTTCTAACGCTTCTGATCGAGACGGCTTCGTCAAATTCTCTCAGAGCTTTCAGTGTAATCCCGGCAGATACCGCATCAATCCCCAGAACGATAAAAAGAAGCGCCATGATAGAGAGAAAAGCTGTTACGGCAGCAAACCTCAAACTGCAGGGGCGCTTCAACAATTACCGCTTATCCAGAGCCTGAGCAATCTCATCCAGAATTGATATTGCCGCCTTTCGCGGGTTATCAGCCTGTGTGACAGGTCTTCCGACAACCAGCGATGTTGCGCCTGCCAGAATCGCTTCAGTGGGAGTCGCTACTCTTTTCTGATCATTCGAAGGTGCCCCGGCAGGTCTTATTCCCGGTGTTACTATCAGGAATTCAGGTCCGGCAGCCTCTCTTACGGCAGCCGCCTCTACCGGAGAACAGACGACACCTGCCAGACCGGCATCTTTCGCGGAGACAGCCATTTTCGTTACCAGCTCCATCGGAGAACCGTTAAAACCAAGAAATGACAGATCATCACCGGACAGGCTTGTAAGCACTGTTACTGCCAGAATCTTCGTATTCCCCTCAACGGCTTCAGCGGCAGCCTTCATCATCGCAGCTCCGCCGGAAGCATGGACGTTGATAAGCTCAGGTTTCAATCCGCATGCTGATCTGACCGCTCCGGCCACTGTAAAGGGAATGTCATGGAATTTCAGATCCAGAAACAGCGGAAATCCGGCTTCAGAGATCTGCCGCACAAATGGGGGGCCCTCTCTGACAAACAGCTCAAGCCCGACTTTCATCCCCACCTGAAGCCCTTTCAGCTTCTCGAAGAACACTTTTCTGTTCTCCATTTCCCTGCTGGTTATAGCAATGTACAGCCTTGTTTCACTCATTTACAACCACCCCCAGCATTAAGAAAACAACTTCATTCCTGTCTAATTGATGACGGAAAGCATAACATTCGCAATGCCTGTTTCCAGCATTCCCAACCTTTCAGCAGCACCTTTTGAAAGATCTATTATTCTTCCGCCAACATACGGACCTCTGTCATTCACCCTGACCGTAACCTCCCTGTCGTTGTCCAGGTTGCGAACGCGAAGTACTGTGTTGAAGGGTAACGTGAGGTGAGCACATGTCATGGCGTTCATATCGAATGTTTCACCGTTCGCGGTCAGGTTGCCATGAAATCCAGGACCGTAGTAAGAGGCAACACCACGCTGCCGGAATCCCGCTACTGCCCCTGAAGCTGAAACACCCCCCGAACGGTAGGCCGGACTGGATATCAATCCACAACCTGACAGAAGTAGAAAAATTAAGATAAGTGAAATTTTCAGTTTCAGTCGGAATCACCTTCCAGAAGCTGAATGATACCTTTCATGAGTTCACATGCCGCGTTCGGTCTTCTCATGAGCCATGTTCCAATCTGAACCATGGCAGCTCCGGCCGCAAGCAGTTCAAGAATGTCCTCGGAACAACAGACACCACCAGACGCAAGAACCGGTATCCCAACCGCTTCTCTGGTTATGAATACCCTTGCCACCGTCAATGGCAGCAGAGCAGGTGACGAGTAACCGCCAACCTTCCTTTTCAGAAGCACTTCTCCTGTCTGCCAGTCTATCTTCATGCCGAGAAATGTATTGCACACCGTCACGGCGTCTGCTCCTCCTGCTTCTGCAGCCATTGCCGAATCTGTGATACTGCCCTCGTTAGGAGTAAGTTTTACACTGAAAGGTCTGGAGGAAACACTTCTTACGAGGGATGAAATTCGCTCTACAGTCTCAGGTGAAGCTCCGAAAGCTATACCTCCGGCAGCAACATTAGGACAGGATACATTCACTTCGTATCCGAAGGGGACCGGGGACTGCTCCAGTTTCTCTATGACTGCCGGGAATTCCTCAACGGTCTCGCCGGCTACATTTACTATTAAAGGGCATGGCAGATCCGCTGCCTGTGGGAGCAGTATCTTCAATACTTCATCAACACCGGGATTAGCGAGTCCTATTGAATTGAGCAGGCCGAATCTTGTCTCGACTATTCTTGGCGGCGGGTTGCCTTCACACGGCTGAAGAGTTGTCGCCTTGGATATGACCGCAGCCGCCCCATCAAGAAAACCCTGTTCCATCAGCTCAAGTCCGAATCCTGCCGTACCGGATGCAAGAAGGATAGGTGAATCGAATTCTCTGTTCCAGAAAGTCCATGAACGCGCTTTATCCACTGGTGAATCCCCTCCCATCGTTCCCACTTTCTCAACCACTCATCAAATATGTATACATACGTATCCTGACTTCTTTATACATCTCTATATAACACCTATGCAACATCCATATAACTCCTATACAACATCTATTTAACAGTTATACAACACCTTATGTAGCATCTATACAACTTCTATACAGCATCTATTCAACTCCTAATACACGTGCGTGTATAGACTATGCTTCTCGTGTATAGACAGCATAGCGCTTTTTTCCCTTTTGATGAATTTTCTTTTGTTCCTTCAAGCGTTTAAGAAGATGGTAAGCTTGCGGGCCGGAAATTCTACATAGTTCCATCACATCTGCCCGTTTAATCGAACCGTGTTTATCGATATAACTGAGAGCCATCTGTTCCTGCTGAATTCGATCGAATCCCGCCTGTCTGACATATCGCACCTTCTGTCCAACTTTGCGATACACCCTGGCACTTAAAGTATAGGTTCTACCCCGACCGGATCCATGTGCCTCAATCAGTGCCGATTCGACCAATTCTTCGAGATATGTGCGGGTTTCCTGCTCGGATTTCTGGGTAGAGGGTGCCAAGTCAGCCGTTGTTAGCCGTCGCTCATGCCGAAGACGGGAAAGAACAATCAGACTGTCCAGCGACATAGGTATACCTGTACGATTCTCTTCTTCGAGGATCATTTCGATGAAGTCCAGATCCGATTCAGCATTACTCATCCTAACAATTACGGAAGTCGTATCTGAACGACTGTAATCAGGTGCCGGGCGTCCATAGCGTAATAAGCCTTCAAAAATGCGATCAATACCCCGTCCTGTGCGCTCAGAAAGACCGACTCGCTTTGTGATGTCCGCAAGGAGTGGATTTCGAGGTTTGGGCTCAGTGATCAGGAGATTGTTCAATGTGACCCCTTCAACAAATCCTCCAGGATTTGATATTGTCAATCCATCATCGTCGATACGGATATGAACTGCGCCGAGCCTCGTATAATCGCGGTGAATCAGAGCATTGATCAAAGCTTCTCGAAATGCTCGAGGTTCATAATTCGGTACTGCTACTCGGAATAAACCCACCTGGAATTCTTTCTCCCTGACTTGAGCTGTGAAAAGTCGCTCAATTTCTTCAAGTACTTTTATGAATGGCATACGGAAAAACAAATTCATCCGTACATCTGTACCTTCAAGCACCTGAAATGCTACTTCATGCGCAGGAACCTGTTGCCTTAGAATGTCTTCATGCCCAATCATAAGTAAACCTGCTAACGTGGGATATCGCTTGCCATCAACGATAGATACAAGATGAAGTGCACCATCAAATTCATCGTCAGGTAAATCTACAAGAGTAGAATCACCTCCATAACGGCGAATGGCGTCTCTAAGGCGCTTCCGTTCCAGAGGATCCAGGTGGTCAATTGTTAAAGAAGTAAGCTGCATTGCAGAAGTATCAGTAATTCCAAGCGAGGATTGACGCTCTGTAAACTCATGCGGATAAAAAGGTACTGCTTCGGGTTTTCCGTTTGCCATTAATCTTCTGCGTTGTAACAGACCATCGGATGTCGAAACCAGTTGTCTTGATTTTGGGATTAGGATTCTTATTACAGGTATACCTTTGTAATCCAATAATTTACACTCCACAGGAATATGTGGGATGGTCCGATTAGCAATAAGTGCAGAAAGTCCAGCAATATCATGATGATTGGGATGCAAGCCAGTTACATCTCCATTATCCTCAATACCCAGATATAACTCTCCGCCTTCTGTATTAGCTAGGGCAACTACTGCTATAACCAACTCCCTGTCGGAATAACATTTTTTATCACTCTTAAATTCAACTCCTAATGTTTCTCCAACCGCTATGATCTCGTCAAGTTCATGCCTGATTGAAGTCATCAGTGAATCCCCTCCCATCGTTCCCGGTTGATTGAATCAACCGGAAGAACATAAGTTATCCTGGAGTCCGCTGACAAGATTGATTCATTGAACCATTCATAATTTCATTCACCGGTCACATATCCCCTGGAGGATTGTCCTTTATTCACAACACTCACGAACGAGTCGTTTGTATTGTCCGATAAGATAGAGCGGCAATGATAAAAGTTTGTATTCCACATTTTCCCCGCTCAGCCCTGTTACATTTTCTGTAAGTGATGGCAGATTCATGTTGAAACGTATTCCAAATGCTTTTTCTTTTGTCTTGAGAAACATATGCAAAGACTTCAAAGAACCGGTTTTACCGGCCTTAATCTCTATAGGTATAATATTTCTTCCCGATGCTGTAACGTAATCGACTTCAGCTGAAGAATTCTTCTTCTCACGAACCCAGTAGTACAATTCCGGCTTTTCATAGAATTCACGTTCACTCAGCAGATGCTGACCAGCATATTGTTCTGCAACCGCTCCTGAGTTAATCATCATTAATTTATCAGTGCCAAGCATATCAATACTGTTCAATCCACAGGCACGACAGAGCAAACCCACATCAATGAAGAGAATTTTGAAAATACCTACGTTTTTCTCTGCCTTTATTGGGATTCTATTGCAAGAGGAACTGAAGATCGGTGTAGCTATGCCTGCTTTAAAAAGGTTCCCTGTCATTTTTCGAATTTCACGGGCTCTGCTTGTTCTGCTTATGGCTGAATACTTGAACTTAAACCCAACAAGAAAAGGAAGTTTAGCGAAAATATCTCTTATCAAATCCACATTCATTCTTGCACCATATTTGGCGAAATCATCTATATATGAAGACAGTATTGCTTGCTTCAGCATATCACACTCTCTGTAGGATTCAGTTTCCAGAAAAAGGAAAATTGATTCAGGCATCCCTCCAACAAGAATGTATTGTGTTAAGAGCTTTATTAATTGCATATGGATCGCTTCGGGAATAATCCTATCAATAGTAAATGAATTGAGATATTGAACTAATTCAGTTTTTCCAAGCGCATTGAGAAACTCTTCAAAATCCATTGGACCCAGGAACATATATTCCACCCGCCCGACGGGAACATTTATTCCATCTTTTCCGAAGTGAAACTCCAGTAATGAACCAGTTGCAATTACATGCAGTTCAGGTAAAAGTTCATAAAAGTATCTCAGCGTTGAAAATACATCTATTGAAGACTGAATCTCGTCAAGAAAAAGAAGTGTTTTTCCGGGAACTATCTTTTTGCCATATCTAATTTCCAGAAGCGATATAATCTCTTTCGGATTACGAGATTCAAAAAGAGAAGCTGCTTCTATTTCATATTCGAAGTTTATTTCAACCAGATTATCAAAGCAGGTAGCAGCAAGTTCTCTGGCGAGCCATGTCTTACCAACCTGCCTTGCACCGCGTATAACTATTGGTTTTCGTGATTTTCTGTCTTTCCATTCAACCAGATAATCCAGAGCCCTTCGATACATCTTCTACCTCCAAGTAGATATTTTATGATGGTATTATAACTACTATATGGCTAAAATCAAGGGTTGTACTAACTATGAGATGGATATTATCATGGGTTGTTTTGAGTGGGACGAATACTTGAGTGCATGAGATTCGTCAAGAACATCGAGAAACGGTAGAAACAATCTATAGTCTATAGTCTATAGGGTCGTATCTTGAATTTTGGCGTGATAGTTATTATTATCCACCTATGACTAGAGCACTCCGAATAGAATATCCAGGTGCTGTGTATCACGTAACTGCTCGTGGTACTGATCGCCAGAACATTTTCTTGAACGACTCTGATAAAACCGCTTTTCTGATTCGATTACTTAAAACGGTAAACCGACATAACTGGCTTTGCCATGCGTATTGCCTGATGTCAAATCACTACCATTTACTACTTGAGACATCCGATGGAAATTTATCAGCGGGAATGAAACTGCTGAACAGCGCATACGCTCAATACTTCAATCATTCGCATGATCGTACAGGACATTTATTCCAGGGACGCTTCAAAGCAATCGTGGTAGAGAAGGAAAGCTATCTTCTGGAGTTGTGCAGATATATCGTATTGAATCCTGTTCGCTCCGGTATTGTCGAGTCTCCGGGCGACTATACCTGGAGCAGTTACAGACAGACCGCTGGTCTATACCAACGAGAAGACAATCTTCTTAGTACAGATTGGATTCTTTCTCACTTCGGGTTTGATAAGTTTGCAGCTGAGCGGGAGTATATTTTGTTTGTGAACGATTTTGATGATGCTGTATCCCCTTTTGAAAAGACCAGGGGACAATTGATTCTTGGCCGAAAGCAGTTCGTGGAATCTCTTGTCGGAAGTGATCAATACAGGAATCTTCCAGAAGTTCCCCGTAACCAAAGATTCTTAGGTCGTCCTTCACTTGAGTATCTTTTTTCCAGTGCTTCAGATAAAGTCGGTCGCAATAAAGCTATCTATATTGCTCATATAAAACATGGTTATAGCCAGCAGGAAATTGCAAAGCATTCTGGAATGCACTACAGTACTATCAGTAAGATCATTAAGAATCTTGAGAATAATCAATAGAGAGAGAAAAACACCAAAATTCAAGATACGACCCCATAACGCTCCCAGTCGATTGAATCAGCGGGAAATACAGGGCCGTCGCTGCAGCATTTGAGGTATCCGCCGCCCGCTTTCGGGATTGAACAACCCTCACATGCTCCCCATCCGCATCCCATCCTGGCTTCCGCTGAAATTTGCGTACTGGAAATGAATTCAACCGGAATTTTATGAATAACGGCTTTCATCATGGCAACCGGTCCGCATACGGCAATATTACTGACAGAGTCCCACGGAACGGATTCAAGTAAATCGGTTACCAGCCCTTTCCTGCCGCTCGATCCATCTTCTGTAATGCTCAGTAAAGATACTCCCGGTACCGGCAGCAGTCTATCTTTTGAAGAGGCTCCAAGCAGCATAAGCCTGCAATCAATTTCTGAAACAAGGCCGGGGAATCCGGCAGCGCCCAATCCGCCGCCGACAAGAAGCCAGCCGCCATTATTCAGTTCATAACCGGAGCCGAGAGGCCCGAGAACTCTTACCGCTGAACCTGTTTCAACTTCTGACAGCAGTGCGGTTCCCCGACCTACGATTTCAAAAATAATTTCAATTGAAGAACTGTACGTTCTGCTGATCGTGAACGGTCTTCTGGTTACCGGAAATGGGCCGGGAGAAACCTCAATCTGAATAAACTGCCCTGGTTTCGAATTCGCGCAAAATACCTCTCCGGTTTCCAGACACATTCTGAAAACACCTGGAAGGAACTCTTCCTTAAAAGTAACAACAACATCTCTGTCCACTTCGTTACTCTTCTTCCTCACCCTCTTCGGCACCTCCAAGTCTGTTCAAAGCGGCAATGCCCAGTTCTGTGTTTCCATATTCACTGGAAAGTTCCGTAAGGTATTCCTCAAGAATTTTATCATCCATTCTCGCGCCTTCAGCAGCAAGATACGAAGCCCAGAGAATTTCAGGTCTCTTCATCCTGCTCCATCCGGATGAGAGAGCTGTATTCAATTCTTCCCATGCCTCATTGAATTTCTCCTCCTCCAGGAGATCCCAGGCACGCTCAAGGATAACGGAGGGTCGGAAACGGTATCCGTCACCCCGGTCAAAGTTCAATCTGTTTTCAATAGTGGTTGCAAGATCTCCCATGTCGCACAGGACATAGGCTTTCAGCAGCAGGCTCCTTGAAGAATCAACGTCAATAATCATAATATCCGAAAGAGCTGCAAGAGCTATTGCTCTTTCCATATCAGGCGCGCTTTCAGAAAGGACTATCAGCTCACTTAATGCTTCTGAATCGTCCTTTCCATACAGATCGATTCGTTTCTCAGCAATCATTAAGCGGTACAGCCAGCGTTCACTTTCACTGCATCCTTCAAGTTCATCCGAATAATCCAGAAGCAGTTCGAGATCGTTGCGCCTGTCTTCGGCAAGGCGAAGCCAGAGGTAATCACCACTTCTGCCGGAAAGCTCCTCCAGATTATCAAGAGCATCTTCAATTCTGCCATCCTTCTCCAGCAGTATTGTTCGAAGATACAGAGCTTCAGCACCATATTGCTGATAACTGTCCAGATCGGCAGCGCTTCTGAAAGAGGCCATCGCACCGGCGGGATCTCCCGCAAGTTCCCTGGCCTTCCCGTCAAGAAGAGCAATAGTCGCTGTTTCCAGATCAGACCTGTAACCTGAAAGAAGCTGTGCCAATATTTCCACTGCTTTCCCGGGTTTATCAGCCTGCAGATAAGCCTCCGCTGCAATGGTGAGCGCTCTATAATAACCTTTTCCTCTTCTGAACATATCTCCTGCTGTCAGAGCCATTACAGCTCCGCTGTCGGGAAGCCCGATCTCCACCAGGGCACGGCTGGTCAATAGTTTCAATTCCGCTGAAAGGCTGTCATCTCTCGGTGTTCCGAGACTGTCGGCAATCATAAGAGCCAGTTCAGGCTGATTATTCAGCAGCTGTGCGTCCATCAGATACAGTCTTGAGGAAATATATCTCTCGTCATTTTCATGGGAAACATTCTCGAATGAAGCAACCGCATCATTCAATCTGCCAAGTTCCATGGCTGCGAGACCCATACCCGTAAAAGCTCTATCGCGAATTGTCTGGTCATCCGTCAATATCGCTGTCGAAGAAAATGCCATCATCGCTTCGGTCAAATCAGATGTACCGCTTCCGGTAAGCGTTCGCCTGCCCAGCTGAAGAAGTGCGTTGCCGAGAAGAAGCTGAGCATCATCAACCCATTTGCTTTCAGGATAGATAGCCAGAACCCTGGCAGCGCCCGCAATAGCTTCGTCAAGCAGTACTTCCTCGGAAGATACCGGATTGTCAGGATGCTGTTTCGCAAGTTCAAGAGCTTCTCTGTAGCTTTTTCTAGCATTGTAATAAGTGTTGTAATAAGCACATGAAACCACAAGTAAAAATGTGAAAATCATTATTACCACAACTAAGTATCCTATCTTATTCAAACTGACCATCCCTGTAGATAAGTCTTCCCATCCATACAGCTTCGACTCTGCCTTTTAATCTTCTATGGAGAAAGGGTGTATTTTCCGATTTTGAAAATGTTCCTGTTTCGTAAAGACTGTATTCAATATCGGGATTGTAAAGGACAATATCCGCCTTGTCGCCAACTGTAAGGCCAGGCTCCGGAATCCTCAGAATTCGAGCCGGTCCTTTCGTCAGAAGACTGAGTATCTGAAGGAGAGGCATGCCGGATTCCGCATAAAGAGCCTCAATTGTCAAAGGGAGGATAGTTTCCAGTCCGATAATACCGAAAGCTGCATCCTCCAGTGATTTCCGCTTCCTGACCATAGCGTGTGGAGCATGGTCTGAAGCGATTGCGTCTACCATGCCTTTCTTCACCATGGCAAGCAGTCCGGAGCGGCTTTCACAGCTTCTGAGCGGCGGATTCATCTTTGCCATGGATTCATGCTCAAGAACAGCGGTTTCATCAAGAATCAGGTGATGCGGTGTAACATCAACTGTGACTCCTGCTTGCCTGAAACAATCAGATCTGACCAGTTCAATACTCCTTGGTGATGACAGATGAGTCAAATGGAGATGCCCTGCACAACTGTTTGCGATTTCAAGACATCTGGCAACATCTACTGTCTCGGCACACTCGGGAATTCCCCTTACACCAAGCTCTCCGGCAATTAATCCCTGGTTAATCGAGCCTCCTGACAGCTCCACTACCTCAGGATGCTCAATAATCACGCCATTGAACTCCGAGACAGTTTCCATTGCCTGAAGCAGCAATCCGGAATCATGAACGGGGCTGCCGTCATCTGAGAATGCGGTAGCTCCAGCTTCGTGCAGCTTATGAAAATCAACAAGACGTTCCCCGGCTCTGCCTCTGGTAACGCATGGAACAGGTATGCAGCGGGCAAGATCCAGACTCGAAGCCGCAGAGATCAGATCCGACACAATTTGAGGGGAATCTATTGGGGGAATTGTATTCGGCATAGCACCGACAGTGGTTACACCTCCGGCAATCGCTGCTTTCAGACCTGTTTCAATTGTTTCCGAATCCTCACCACCTGGAACACGGAGATGCACGTGCATATCCACCAGTCCTGGAAATACCCATTTGCCGGCAGCGTCGACCGAAATAGCATCGAGTTCAACGGGCAAGCCAGGTTCAACAGCTTCAATTCTGCCGCTTTCGATAAGAATATCGCCGTGAAAGTCAGCATTTACCGAAGGATCTATTATCCTTGCGTTTCTGATTACATATCGTTCCAGGAATCCATCACCCTCTCAGTCGGAGAAGTCCTCCCCGGTTTTGTCAAGCTCTTTCCCCGCCCCCGGGCGTGGCATCAGGCGCGAAGGATGCGGAGTAATTTTCTCTGACCGCCGTTATGGAACGTTCGGGGGCAGAGTTCCAATCATCTCTCTCAAGGATTCTATCAATAACCGCGGTTCCGGTTCCAGTGGAGTTGAATGCTTCGAAGAACCGGAGCGCCCATTTCTCAGTTTCCTCCAGAATACGATCTCTGTATATGTACGGCAAACTCATTATCCTGTAGTGGAAAGGCAGATTCGCTTTTTTGTAATCACCTGAATTACGGGGATATCCCCAGGCATCGGCCCACGATACTACTTCGTCCCATAATTCTGTCGGAATTCCTTTATCGGGACGCTTCACGAACGATCCATTTTCAATCACAGCGTTGCCACTGTCAGGATCGATTTCCAGACCGAACACGATATTCTGCCAGAGAGTTCCAACATTTCCCTTGTTAATACCGTATTCTTTGAAATGCCCGACTTTATCGAGCGGGGTTCCGCTGATCCCATGTTGCGCAATCATACAATTGTAATGTGATATAGCATTCGCTATTTCTCCGGTTCTTCTAAGATCGATCCCCTCACCTTCACCCTTGGAAGAATCATAAGTACCATGTTTGGATCCATTTGAGATCGCGAGAAAATCCGGGAATATCCCCCAGCTGTTAAGACCTCCTACGAAATATTCCGCTTCCTCTATGGTTGTGATAACCCCGGCACCCTTTATTTCACCAACTTCAACTTCAAGACCGATATATGGTGGAATGTGCATCGCGAGATCGCGAGTGAAAATCAGATTCTCGTAGTCCGGGTTATGCGATGCGTCAACAGCCACCGAAGTCCAGCCCCTTGAAATGGCATCAGGAACATTTACGACAGCTTCATCTCTGTCACTGTATGATTTTATCGCATAATGGTCCATATGCAGACCGAAAACGGTTTTATCTTCAATTGAACTTGAGAACTGCATCGCGAACCAGGGAAGATTCCTGAAATTCACTCCCGTATAACCAGCTTCTGATTTTGCCAGTTCAAGCAGAACAAAAGAGTCAACCTTTTTCGCAGCCCGAAGAATTCCCAGAGCACTCAGGGGATTGCGAATATTGGCAGCCATGACAATGGCATTCTTTTCAACAGCAACCGCAGCTATGTCCTTCATACTTACAAGAGCAAACCTGCTTGCAGGAAATGCTCTTGTTACATTCAAAGGTCGTAAATTAAGGAACTTGTTGTACTCCACCGCATTGATCATTTGATTTCCTTTCGTATTTGACCGGGCGTGCATTGAGTGTTAATATGCTTGAAACCGTGGCAGGGAGGTATGGTCGCATTGGATAACAGATTTATTGGGAGTAATTCGGTTCGACTGTTTCTTTCGCTTTGTGTATTTGCTGTTCTTATTGCGCTTTTCGGGCTGTCTCTCCGGTCACCGGATATTCTGCTTGCAGTCGACATTCTGATTGTTTTTATATCCCTGATGTTCCTGGCGGGAATAGTACTGCCGGATGGAGTCTCTTCATTCAAGGAAAGATTCACCGATGAAAAATGGCTGCTGCTCTTTTCTTTCCTCTACATCATAGCGATCCTGATCGTCGCAATCCGAATATTGCATGAAGGAATGTTACCCGGTGGATTAGTGCTTGCTGTAAAAGTATCTCTTATCTACAGTACTCTCTGTTCCGTGAGAGTGCTCCTTGCACATATGGGATCCTGGGCTCTGGATCATCTCTCCCCGGCTGCCATTCTTCCGGTTTCATTTGCCATTGTTATCACTTTTGGAACAGCTATGCTGCTTTTACCTAACGCGACGCCTTCCGGTAGCAGTATCGGTGTGGTAGATGCGGTTTTTACATCTACATCGGCAACATGTGTAACAGGACTCATCGTGAGAGATACAGCAACGGATTTCACCATTTTCGGGCAGACAATAATTCTGATTCTCATTCAGGTTGGCGGCCTTGGAATAATGACATTTGTGGCTTTCTTCGCGCTGTTTCTGGGACACAACGCCGGCCTTCGCGAATCAGCCTCGCTTGTTCAGGTGATGGATAGTGATTTTATAAACGATCTTAAAAGAATAATGGGTTCAATTATAGGCTGGACCCTGACAATAGAAAGTGCCGGAGCTTTCATACTCTACCTGATATGGGATGGTCAGCCTGTCGGGTGGACGATGAATTTCAAGATCTGGCAATCGATTTTCCATAGTATTTCCGCATTCTGTAATGCGGGTTTCTGTCTGAATCCCACGCTGGCAGATGCTTCATCCGGCTATTTCAGTAATCCAACCAATCTTGAAGCTTTCGCGCATGTACCTGGAATCGCTATTACTATAGGCAGCCTAATCGTACTTGGAGGAATCGGTTTCCTGATTCTAACTTCTATTGGAGCACATATCCTTCACAGAATGAAAACTGGAACCAGTATGCGGATGTCTGTACAGGTAAAACTCGTTCTCTGGATCACTGCCATACTCATAGTAGCCGGCTTTGGATTATTCCTTGTGTTCGAGTGGAACAATTCTCTGGCTGGAATGAGTTTCTCACAGAAGATCTCAAATGCTTTTCTCGGTTCCGTAACGCCGCGAACAGCAGGATTCAATACCGTTCCCACGTCTACTCTGATGCCCGCAATGCAATGGTTTATTATAGTGTTGATGTTCATAGGTGCGTCTCCGGGGGGAACAGGCGGTGGCGTCAAAACCAGCACAATCGGTGTGATATTTATGAGTTTCATGTCTCTTATTCGAAGAAAACCATCCACGGAGATATGGAACCGCAACATTTCCCCTCATGATATCAACCGTGTGGCTGCTGTACTCCTTCTAGGAGGGATGGTTTTCACCGTTTCAGCAGGACTTCTGCTCATCTCCGAACAGAATTCTTCGTCAGAATTCGGACCATTCGACTATATTTTCGAATCAATGAGCGCTTTCGGCACTGTAGGTCTATCCACCGGACCCACTCCAGGTTTGACCTGGATAGGAAAGGTAATAATCATACTTACAATGTTTTTGGGAAGAATTGGACCGGCTACACTCGCTGCAGCAACTGGAAGAAAACATGTTATGTTGTATAAATATCCCGAAACACGGATTACAATTGGATAGAATCGGAGACGGATAATCTTGAAAGCACAAAAATTCGCGGTAATCGGTTTGGGTTCGTTTGGATACAGTATGGCGACAAAGCTTGAAGATCTTGGTGCAGAAGTACTTGCAATCGACATCAGCGAGCGTCTTGTACAGGAGATCAGTAATTCAGTCTCTGCAGCCGTAGCTTTTGACTGCACCGATGAGAATATTCTTGAAGCACATGGTCTGGCTAACATGGACCTTGTCATTGTTGCTATAGGAGAAGATTTCGGTTCTAATGTTCTTGTTACGAAAATACTCAAGGATATGGGTTTGAAGGTTCACAGCAGAGCCACAAGTAAACGCGAGGCACGCATTCTACAGGCGGTCGGAGCTGATCATATCTACACTCCGGAACAAACGCAGGGCGTCACCGAAGCAAGGCGACTCACTCTGCAGGGAGTAGAATCCTACATACCCCTCTCGGGCGGAATTGTCTTCGCGCATGTGGAAGTCAAGGAAGCGATGGTTGGCCGAATGCTCAGAGACCTGGACATTCGCCGCGTCTTCGGTCTGAATATTGCATACATCGGAAGAATGACTGATGATGGCCGGAAGTACAGGATTCCCAGACCGGACGATGTCTTCAGAGAAGATGATCACATATTCATCATGGGTACACAGGAGGATATCAAGCGATACCTTCAGAGCTGATCCGGACTAGTCCGCAAATTTCGTTTTCTTTTTTTTCATCAGTTCACCGAGACCTGCTGAAGTCAGCGCATGTCTCTGGTCGGAATTTACGTCTTTGAACAGTTGAATGCATTTATCCGGATTATCATTCTCATGTGAAATAGCATTCACAAGATATACAATAACTTCGGGAAGCCTCTGAGGATCATCAAAAGGTATTTTCTGCTGCAGACCTTCATCCGGTATAAGAACAAGTTTTGCAAGCAAAGGTATCTCTCTCCTCATGGCTCCGAATATGTGGACTGACTGCATGAAACAGTCCGTCCACCTTTCCAGAAGCACTGTATACCAGCTGTTAAAAGCACTGAGAAGAAGAGATATCTCATCAAGACCAACACTGGATAAAGATTGAGTTTTCCCGGGATAGAAGTATCCTGAACATCCCTTCGAAGCTTCGTACTCAAGGTATTCCCAGACTTCCGGACCATCAAGAGTTCTACCCGGCAACCAGCCGATATCAGCATTTCCATCAATGATCGGAAACAGAGCTGCAATATCATCCTTGACAGTCCTGATAAGGCCGGATTCCCCTTTCCCTATCAGCTTCTCATAAAGGTCCATTATCTGCCCTTTGGATCCATTCAGCTTTCTTAGAACAGGTTCATCTGTCCAGCATCTGAGCAGGTATTTCAGCACATTATCTTCAACAAAGTAATAGGACAGGTACATTTCCTTAATGTCATTCTCAAGCCATTGCAGGAAATCCTCAAGCCCCTTTGCGTCCCGCCCGATAAATCGATACGGTGTTCCATTCTTAATAGCGTGGTAGGCTACCGGGCCTGTTCTGCTGTCAATTTTCCAGTATCCATCTCGGTGAAGGTCTCTGCTGTCAAGAGCTCCCCTGGAAAGTTCTTTGAGGTTCAGGAATCTAATTGGTACTTTTTCAAAATATGCTTCGGAGTAAGGAAGAGTTTCATTCAACAGGATGTCGCTCACCTGATCAGCCTCGCAACTCTGTCAAACTTCGGGAGGCCATTGCCAGGTGTCCATGACCAGTAAGTCAGAAGAGCTTCGCCTTTAATCAGATCAATCGGCAACGCCCCCCAGACCCTGCTGTCGCTGCTGTGATCCCGGTTATCCCCCATCATGAATACATGCTCTTCTGGAACGACATAAGCCAGAAGACCGTCCTCGGTAATAATACAGTTGTTTCTTATCTCCCAGTAAGCAAGATCACGTACTCTTCCATACAGTTCATCAATGGTGTCAGGCCATGCCTGGTCAAGCGGACTTGGTTCGAATTCATCCTGATAGCATAACGCCCATTCCGGGGAGGGCTGCCCGTTTACGTATAAGGTATCTCCACTCACCCTGATGGTATCACCTGCCACAGCAACAGTCCGTTTGATGAAATCCTTTCCCGTCGCCGGACATTTGAATACAAGTATCTCTCCGGCCTCCGGATTACTTGTTGCAGGCATGAGCAGTCCGTAAGAATTTCCCCTGTAATTATGAAAAAGAGGTTCCATTTTATCGGTCCAGGGGATTCGCTGTCCCTCTTCTACTTTCATAACAAGAAGATGATCTCCTACCAGCAAGGTTCCTTCCATACTCGGGGTGGGAATTCTGAATGCTTCTATTACAAATGGTCTCAGGAATCCAAAAAATATTATCAGCGCTAAAGACAGTTGCAGTATCCAGTCTCTGATCTTTTCAAATTTCAAGATACCTCCAGAATATTTATTAAACAGGCAAGCCAATGAAATGTGTGGTATACCTGTCATTGTCAACAGGAGGGTTAGAATAAAGAAAAATTCCTTACTCAAACGCACAGGGTATGCAGTTCGATACACTTCACTACTATCATCACATCGGAATATAACACACATTAACAAACAGGGTTCCAGAACATATATCTGGTAACCTGATGAAATATGCAAGCCGGTTGACACCATCTATAACCTTCTTCATTTTGTGCAGGTATAATATTTGAATTAACCAGCTATGTATGTATGGAGGTAGGAGAAATGAGTAATGGGCTGGCAGAAATTTATAACTACAGTACAGGTGGATTACCCCTGGGCAGGATCGCTGCGTCAATCATCATAGTACTGCTGGCTTTTGCACTGAAATGCGTCCTGAGTTCCATATTGAAAAAAACGGGAAAGAAAAAACTTGGTTTCGCAGCAACTCTAGCGAGGGATCTGATTAAACCAGCATCTTTTCTGTTTATTATTGTGGGTATCTATTTCTCTCTGCTGATCCATTCATTACCGCTCTTTACAGTTGACTTGATAAAAAAATTATTCCTCTTCCTTCTTACAATAAACATCCTCTGGCTTATCATGAGAACAATTGACGCCGTTTCTGAACAGATGGCTGATATCGCAGCCGATACCGAATCAAGGATGGATGACCAGCTGATACCAATACTCCGTAAACTCGCCAAATTCATCGTTGTCGCAATCGGGATCGTCTTCTACATGCAGTCCAACGGATATCCTGTAAGCGGAATTATCGCCGGAATGGGTATTGGCGGTATTGCTCTGGCTCTGGCTGCCCAGGATTCCATATCGGGGATATTCGCTTCGGTAGTTATTTTCCTGGACAGGCCTTTCATGATTGGGGATTTTGTCGAAATCAAAGGTACTACTGGAACAGTTGAGGAGATCGGGATACGTTCGACCAGAATACGTACCCTGGAAAAAACCCTCGTGACAATACCCAACAAGGAGATAATGGACTCCAACATCAATAACTTCTCCAAGCGCCCGATGAGACGAACATCAACTACAATTGGAGTAACTTATGACACTACTCCCGACAAGATGGAAAAGCTTCTTATACAGCTGCGGCAGATGCTTCAGGACGATGAATTAATCGACAACGATAACATCTTTGTAAATTTCACCGGTTTCGGTGACTCCTCGCTGGATATCGATATGAAATACTTCATACTGACAACCGACTACAATGTGTGGCTGAACAAGAGGGAAGCCCTTAATCTGAATATCATGAGGATCGTATACGACCTCGAACTTGATTTCGCTTTCCCGTCCACAACAGTTTATCTGGAAAAATGAGTCTTTCCGCAAAAGGCCATAGAGAACGTCTCAGGCAGAGGTTTCTTGAGGCAGGAATCAGGGGATTTTCGGACAGGGATGCTCTCGAACTCCTTCTGACCTACGCAATCCCGAGGAAGAACACAAAAGAGACAGCCGCGGCGCTTATTGAGAAATTCGGATCTCTTCGCAGTGTGCTGAACCAGCCGCCTGCGATGCTTCAGACCGTTCCCGGAATAGGTCCGGCGGCTTCTGTTCTCCTGAACCTGGCAACTTCCATCACCACACAATCGTTCAGGTTAAAGAAGGGCACACAGGTTATTGACAGCCCTGAGAAAGTCAGAGAATATCTTGAAATAAAGATGAGTGCTCTCAGGAAAGAGAGACTCGTTGCCCTTCTGCTGGATTCGAGCAACAGACTGATTGCTGAATGTATTCTGGAATTCGGAACTGTGGATAAGGCCGCAGTACATCCCAGAAATCTGCTGGAGAAGGTTATTGCTACAGGCGCTACCGGTGTTATTCTGGTTCACAATCATCCCGGAGGAGCAAAACGTGCAAGCCAGGAGGATATAAGACTTACAAGAAACCTTCGGGATCTTGGAAAAAGCCTCGGTTTCAGGCTTCTCGACCATATGATCATAGCTGACGGTGAAACCCTGAGCCTGAGAGAAGAAGGAGTTTTCAATTAGATGAGTGTTCTATTGTTATTTCTGATCGCTTTAGCACAATCTCCTGGTGAATCATCTGAAATACCTGGAAGCACTCCTCCTGAGGAACCGGTACCAGATTCGGTTCTGACTGTTATCAGCATGGATTCAACATACATTGCCGGTGGTATTCCGCATCATTATCTTGTTCAGGGAGTATGCATGACTATCGGGTCAGAAACAAAGGATACGCTTTTCTGGATAGCCCCGCTGCCTGCTGATATTGTTCCATCACTTATCGAGGCAGGTGCCACAGAGGAAAGAATGCTGGAACTTCTCGTTTCAGAATCTGCATGGGTGTCCGGATTGATGCGGGTCAAACTGATGAGAAATCCGGAGCGAGTATCTCTTTTCAGCGCCTATCGCACATGGCTGATGGATGGAACGGTACTCAATCTTAAAAACATTATTCAGATGGATTCGGTGTTTCATGAGCTTTTCAGGGAGAATCTTGATATTCCGCCTGATGTCTCAACCGACAGCTGGCTCTGGACGAATGGATTCTGGTTTGACCCTGAGAGTTTCATACTTCTTCTGAAGGAACCGGAATATCCTGTTATCAGGATAGGTCTGCCTTCTTTCGAAGGTATTGACTCTCTTCTGATCGTCGATCTGCCGCTTCTCAGGTTGAACCAGGCACAAATGTACGATTGATTGACTATTCATTATTTCAAGAGAGGTTTGATGATGAGAAAGAAAACACCGGCAACCATACCGTTCCTGGCAATACTTCTGCTTGCTTTTGCTACTCCTGCATTTCCCCAGCTCTCGGGCATCAAGACAATCGGCGGCAGCTCCGCGGATTACACCTCGGTTGAGGAAGCAATCCTCGATTTGAATGCCCAGGGAGTGGGCACCGGGGGCGTCACTTTCCTCATTCGCGACGGGATATACAACGAGAACGACAACCTCGACATCGTCGATGTGAACTCCTCTGTCGACAACCCCGTTCTCTTCAGGCCTGACACCAGCGCAGAAGTGGAGATAAACATCACTATTTCCGGCAACTTCAGTTCAGCCTTCCGCATCCATAATTCCGACTTCATCAGCTTCAACGGTACCGCCCTGGGAGGAGAAGACGGCGAGCGTAACATGGTGGTCAACGGCTACCGCAACGAAAACGATGACATTTTCGTCTTCTGGCTTTCGAATGGTTCGGACCACTGCACGCTGGAGAACATGACTATCTCCAGCATCAGTTCACCGGAGTATAACACGGGATGGTCTACTCCAATATACTGCTCGACATATGAGGTCACCGCACCCGAGATCGGGATGGATTCCTTCACACTGCACAACTGCGAAGTCATCGGCGCCAGCACCTGGTCAGTTTTCATGGACGGAGGAGATTACGAACTGAACGATTTCCACTTCCTGGGCAACACTTTTCGTGATTTCCAGAAGTATGGCTTCCGGCTCGTAAACGGAGCAAACAACTGCATTATCGAGGGAAACGAGATCTACCAGACCTTCGAGATGGCGCGAAGTTCCGTCTACGGCATAAGTGTACTCTCGGGCAATGTTGGAACATGTATCCATCATAATTACATCCACGACTTGAAACACAGTGAGATGTCCGGTTGCCGCGGCATCTACCTTTACGGCGACGGCTGCGGCAATCTTATCTACAACAACATCATTAACTTGGAGCCGGGCTTGCAGGCCAATACGAGCTACTGCCTCGGCATGTCATCAGGCAATGGGACCAACAATCAGATCTATTACAATACCCTGTACATGTCCGGGATCGATGCCCGCGGCACGGATTCCTACTGCCTGCGAATCTACAGAGAAGCAACCGATCTGATCACCAAGGATAACCTCCTGCTGAACGAACGGGTCGGTGGCAGCGATAATGTTCACTGCGCTCTGTATATCCTGTCGGTTGAGACCATGGCGGAATGCGATTACAATTTCATATCGGTCAATTCCGACTCTGTCAGCGACAATCGCTACGTGGCCAGGATCGGCAGTGGAACCTCAACTGTCTATTACAACACCCTGGCCGAACTTCAAGACGCCCCTAGTTATTCACCACGGGATCAGAACTCTATCACCGGCGATCCGGATCTGAGTTTCCCCGACCTGCACCTGCTGGAGACAAGTATCTGCATCGGCGAGGGCACACCTCTCATCAATCTCGGAATCACCACCGATTTCGATTACGATGAGCGCGATGAGTTATATCCGGATATCGGCGCCGACGAGTTCTACCCTCCGGGCGGAGTCTCCGATGAAGGGTCGCTGACACCAGCGGGGCTTATCCTGCAGTCGAATTATCCCAATCCCTTCAACCCCATGACAACGTTGCGCTTTGTCCTGGATGAAACGGCTGCGGTTCAACTGCGAGTCTACGATCTTCGGGGCTGCCTTGTGAGAACACTCGTCAACGATAACCTTACTTCGGGCGAACATCATGTCGACTGGCTGGGGCTGGATGACAGCGGCTACCCGGTCCCAAGTGGAATCTACTTCGCCCGCCTGAGTACCTCAGGACGAATTGAGACACGAAAGATGACTCTAATGGATTAGATACGACCAGTGCTATTACTCAAGTGGGAGGTTGGGGACAACTGTCGTCGTGGGCTCACGTCCGGGGCATCCTGTTATCAGAATAGGTCAGTCTTGTCAGAAGTACTCGATCAGTTCAAGAGTCACATCTTCCAGGGACGGCAGCACAATCGTAGCCTTCGAGAAATCATTATGCACTGTGTATATGTTTGGAACAGCGATGCTTTTCATACCCGCAGCTTCTGCGGCAAGTATCCCTTTTTCAGCATCTTCCAGTACCAGGCAATTCCCAGGGAGAGTATTCAGTTCCCGTGCTGCATAAAGGAAGATATCCGGGAACGGCTTCACGCGGGAAGTACTCTCCTTCGTCGCAATACATGAAAAGCAGTCAACAATTCCAAGAGTACGCAGAACGATTTCGACGCTGTTCCTGTACGATGAGGTTGCCAGGCCAAGGGTTTTCCTGTTCTTCAGCCGGGACAGCAGAGAGACAGCACCCGGCATTGGTTCGACCGAACTTCTGACCAGATCATCATATCTGCATGTCTTGATTGAGCGAATCAGATCAGGGTTGATAGACAGATTATTCTCCGCGGCGAATTCAGCGATTCCCCTGCCCTGGCGGATCCAATGGTCTTCGTACTTTTCATCAGAGAGTTCGATCCCGAATTCCGCAAGCGTTTCCTGATATGTTCTTCGATGGAGCTTCTCTGTGTCTGCCAGAAGGCCGTCCAGATCAAAGATCACAGTTCTGATCAAGTGTTTCTTCATCTATGGCATATCAGTCAGAAGTAAATCCCGGCGATTTTCTGAGTTACGACTCATTCGTGTGAAATTGCGCCTACAGGACATCCGTCTTCAGCGCTTATTGCGTCTTCCTGATACTCGACAGGGACCGGATTAATTGTGACATTTGATATTCCATCAAGAACCTCAAATACTTCAGGACATGTTCCCATGCAGGCACCGCATCCGATGCATAATTCCTGATCAACTGCAAAATACATAATATTCCTTTCACTTCACATTAGTAATCACATCTGCTCAGCGTACTGAATAAGCCCTCCTGCCTAGGTAGATATCCTCCATTTCATTCTTATTATCCACTCTCATTCATCAGTTCCTTCAATGAAAGATTCAGGCATCCAGACCAGCAAGCCATTCCGGTAACTTTCTAATGAGAATACCTTCCCGATCCTGCTCCAATCGCAGATCTCTAACAAGATGAACTCGTTTCACTCCGGGGAGTTTCTCTCCCAGCAACTTCAGACCTGCGGGAGTTGTTGTGTTGGAAATTTTCACCTCTATCAGCACTAAGGGCTCTCCATTACAGACCAGAGTGAAATCCACTTCATGTTTTTCTTTGGTGCGGATGTAACGAAGTTCTACCGTATCTCCTGATATGTCAGATCTGTAATCTGCGTGTTTTCTCAAGCAGACTGCAGCAGTATTTTCAACGATGATACCCTCATCACCCTGAACATAGCCGGAATCATGGAAGTAGAGCTTCGGCATCTTTTGAATCGCTCTCGCAATGTTTGCATGATGTGGCCGCACCAGAAAAACAATGTGAAGCGCCTCCAGAATATCCACATACCGCCTGACTGTGTTAGGTGCAACCTGCAGATCTATAGCAAGGGAGGTATAGGACAAAGGAGAACCGACCCTTTTTCTGAGAAGCTCCAGCAGAACCCGCATAGTCCGGATTTCCTGAAGCCTGCCGAATTCCAGAACATCCTCCCGGATAAGATCGGTAAAGTACTGTGAACGCCATCGATTCGCTTCGGTTTCATCCCCACTGAGAAATGGTTCGGGGAAGCCCCCAAATTTTTGCAGAAGCCTGAAAGCCTCCCGTGGCTGATGTGTGTTCTTCAGCTCTGCCACCGAAAGAGGCCACAGTCTGTGATGAAAGTAACGACCGGCAAGGGACTCCCCGGCCTGCCGGAAAGTATCCATCCTGGAACTACCGGTCACAAGCAGGGCACACTCAAGAGGCTTTGTGTCGTACACACCTTTGAGAAACTGCTTCCAGCCGGACATCTTATGAATCTCGTCCAGAATAAGCAGGTCTATGTCCAAAGGCCAGTTCTGAGAGATGATTACACTTGCATCAAGGACATTATCAAAGTTCAGGTAGCATGAACGCATGAAGTAGTCCGCAGCAATCTGTTTCGAGAGAAAAGTCTTCCCCACCTGCCTGGGCCCGGTAAGAAGTACCATTTTTCTCTTCAGATCAGCGACAACTCTTTCCTCCAGATATCGTTTCATGATGACTATTATGCAAGGCTTTGCGGAAAAGTCAAGACCATTCAGCAAACCACTGCATAGAAAGAGAGGTTGACTCAGGTACACATGTACGATTTATTGACAATTCAGAATTGCCTGTAATCACATCTGCTCAGCGTACTGAAATAGCCCTCCTGCCAGATAGATATCCCTTGCGACTTTGCTCATGGGGTTTCCATTGAAACTCTTCTCCCCTTTTGAAAGAACGCCTTTTTCAAGATCAAGCTCAACTTCATCGAACTGCTCGAAAAGGTTATCGGGAAGTCCGGGGAGTTCCATGATCGGGAAACCGCTGTTGATCGCGTTTCGTTTGTATATCGCTCCAAAGGATCTGGCGATTACGGCCTGAACTCCAAGTGCTGCGAAGCAGTCCACCGCATGCTGTCTGGAACTGCCTGAGCCGAAGTTGTCCCCGGTCAGAATGATATCACCGGGTTGAGCCTTAACGGCAAAATCCTTGTAGCCGTCAAGATTACCGAGAGCGAACTGGCCCATTTTTTCAATTTCGGTTACAGCAAGGTGAGCATTGTGATAGATCATATCAGTATCAATATCACTGAAGAGGTTTTCTCCGGATTTCAATACCCACAGTCTTCCCCTGAGAATCATGTCTCGAGTCATGTTCGCACCTCCTTCAGTTCATGAACTGACGCAATTCTTCCAAGCACGGCTGAGGCCACAGCTGTACCAATCCCCGCAAGATAAGTGTTTCCCCTGCCCTGCTTGCCTTTGAAATTCCGATTGGATGTACTTACCTGAATTTCTTTCTCGCCGGTCATACCGATCTGACCTGACGCGCATCCTCCGCAGCCTGCATTACTGATGATGCCACCGGCATTGAAAATGTCCTTCAGAAGGCCTTCATCAAGCAGTCTTGACCATGTTTCTCTCGTTGCGGGAACAACTTTCAGCATGACTCCGGGAGCTACTTTGCGCCCTTTAAGAAGTTCTGCGGCATACTTCAGATCCTGATAGGTTCCGTTGGTACAGCTTCCTATGAATACACCATCGACTTTTACATCACTATGCTCGCTTACGGGCGAAACATTGGATGGGCTTGGCGGAGCGGCGATCAGAGGCTCAAGCCCGTTGATGTCAAGTATGTATTCCTCTGAGTATTCCGCGTCGGAATCCGCATAGACTGCTTCCTCCCTTGATATATCGAAGAAACCGAGTACGTTGTCATTCGGTGGAATCATACCGATGATTGCGCCCATCTCGGTGGCGAGGCTTGAAAAAGTGATACAGTCTTCGATTGTAGCCTTCTCCACCCACGGACCGTAAAACTCGACAGCCTTTCCGAGAAGCTCATGGTTGTTGAATCTCCGGAGCATTGCCAGGGCAACATCCTTTGCCTCCGTACCCTGTGCGGGGATTCCCTCAAGAGTAACCTTTACCGTATGCGGCACCTCGAACCAGACATTTCCGGTCTTGAAGGCATAAGCGATATCCACGTCACCCATTCCCTGTCCGAAAGCGCCAACCGAACCCATGATATTAAGATGGCTGTCCGTCCCGACCGTGGTTGTACCCGGCTTTCCGAATTTGTCTTCTATCACTATATGTGAACCTATCCCGGCATCGACATCGAAGACTTTCAGATCATACTTTCTTGCAAACAATCTGATTCTGTGCTGATTATTTGCATAGGGAATCGTATTCGCGGGCACATTGCAGTCAAATGTGAAAAATGTCTTCTGTTTATCGTCAATTGGAGAATCACCGCCGTATTTTTCCAGATTTCCAACGACGCTCGCTCCGGCAAAATCTCTGGCTGTTCTGTTGTCAATCTCGATCCAAGCAACATCGCCGGCTCTGCAGTCATCTCCACTGTGAGAGGACATGATCTTCTCTACTATTGTTCTGCCCATTTCTGCCTCCATACTTTTGTATGCCATTCTCCCCTGGGGTCTCTTCCCAGTAGAATACACCTGAGAAATATCTCCGGAAGACCTTCCGCTTTGTACTTTTTCTCATATTCGTGAATATCAAACGGGATACGGTGCCAGCAGACTGATGTTGTAGTGTTTTCTTCATCTATCTCAATCACAGCCACAGTCGATTCTCCCGGAATTGTGCCGCCGCCGATGCTGCCTGGATTGACTATCATCCGCGAGCCGCGCCCTTTTAGAAACATCTCATGAGTATGCCCGAGAACAAGCACATCACAGGAATTTCTTTTAAAAAGAAGATCATAGGCTTCGTTCGGCATGTTTGGCTGAATACCGCTGGATATTTTACCTGGAAGACCGTGAACACACAGGATCCTTCTGCTTCCAATCTGATATCTCAATTCGGAAGGAAGTTTCCGAAGGAACTTCCTCTGAGAATCCGTGATATTGTCTTTCGTCCATTGAAGTGTTTTCCGGGCCAGCTGCTCCCAGTGAATATTGGGGAAGCTGTCTCCGGTATCGCTCCTCCCTTTTGCAACCGCCCGGTCGCAGTTGCCCTGGACGATATCCATATCGTGCTGCCTTACAAAATCAATTACTTCTCCGGGATAAGGACCGAACTGAACGAGATCACCAAGGCAGACGACCTGCTCAATTCCCTCAGTTTCAAACAGATCCCATGAAGCTTCGAGAGCCGGAAGATTGCCATGGATATCTGACAGTATTCCGATTTTCACCTGCGGAATTCCCTGTTATACAGCAGGACCCCTCTGGTCAGTTCGGTATGACCGGCAGAATCACCCTCTGCAAATTCAATTAGAACACTCTTTTTTCTTGCTTTCACAGCCTCTCTCACTTCCGAACTTCCCGTAAGAATATCTACGGGCATTCTTTCAAATTCGTACTCGTATGGTGGAGGATTCCACCGGGTCTGTGAATATCTGAAAGTTTCAAGAAGAATGCCCAGTGCCATTCTCAATGATCTAAAACAGGATCTGTCGATAACATGGATTTCAGCGCCATAGCACATTACTCCGGTGTGTTTGTTGAATGTGGGCAGAAAGGCATGTGGTCTGAGGACCGCACCCTCCATCCAGATAGTTCCATTCAGCCTGGAACAGAGTTCTTTTCCATTAATCCATGGTGCTCCGAATACGTTGAACGGTCTGGTGGTTCCCCGCCCTTCGGAAAGATTCGTCGCTTCCAGCAGACACATTCCGGTATAGACAAGAGCAGTATCAGGCGAAGGTATATTGGGTGAAGGATACACCCAGGCATATTCATCGGAAATCCCCTGACCATCCCATCCGGTCATTTCAATAACCATAGGCTCAGGAATGGAATCAAAACGGGCAAACAGTCTTGCGAGTTCTCCGATTGTCAGCGCATGACGAACCGGAATCGGGTAAAGGCCGACAAACGATTCGTACCCTGGCAGCAGTGGTTTTCCCTCGATAATCGAATTTCCAAGAGGATTAGGCCTGTCGAGTATGATAACGGGAATCCCGAGTTCATGGCATTTTCTCATGCAGTATCCCATTGTGTAGACGTAGGTGTAATACCTGGACCCGACATCCTGAAGGTCAACTACAAGACAGTCCAGCCCCTCCAGCATTTCAGAAGTGGGTTCACGGGTATTCCCGTAAAGGCTGTGAACCGGGATACCGTAGTCAGGATGAGTGTAACCATCCCACTCGATCATGTTATCCTGCGTTTCACCATTGAACCCGTGCTGAGGCCCGAACAGCGTGGTGAGTTCTATTCCATCCATCCCGGCAAGCACATCAACTGACAACCTGTACTGTGAATCAACAGCAGCATAATGAGAAAGCAGTCCGATACATCTGCCGGGAAGCATCTCACGCCGTAATCTATCAAGCCCGGTTTTCATGAATCCCTCCGGTACTCCAAAATGGAACTCCTCAAAACTCAAAGCGAATATCACTAATTCCTGAAGTTCTGCAAGCCGCGATTTCAGAACTGTCAGATGAACTGGCTGGAAGAAATATCTTTTTTATATTAGTAATCATATTTAATCAGTTGCATTTAAGATTCGCTCCATAATTGAAATCTAAAATCATCCCAAAAAGGAAATATTAATGAATAAGCAGGAATCATCGAAGCAATCAGTTGCATTCGTCGCCACTATCAAACTTGTATGTGTTATCCTGCTTTCGGGACAATCTGCCGCTTTCGGCTTCATCGATGCTCTGGGTCATGGAACACCATTACCATGTTTGTCCCCGAGATGTCTGGCTCTCGGAGGTGTGATGACAGTAGGAGTTGATGATGCTTTTTCCGTGTTTCTCAATCCTGCGGGAATCCCCGGGTTCGGCGCTGAAGCAATTTCCCTTGGGTTGAACTATGGCGGCTGGACCGAAACAACTCCTGTCAGGAGTACTATTGTTCCTGTGATTTGCCGAGGAGAAGGTTTGCCATTCTCACCATTTGGAGCTGTCAGCTTTGGAATTACTGAAGAGCTGTCGGCGGCCGCAGGCTGCTGCATGGTCTCCTGCTTCGACTATACCGGCACAAATTATATCTACGGCAAGCCTGATATTCCCGAGGAGGTTACTATGCTGCAGTACCTCAACTCAAAAGGGAATCTTCATGAGGCGCTTGCCGGTCTTTCATACTCCCTGTCCGATAACCTGAGCATAGGAGTATCAGGGGGTATGAGGTTCGGATCAGCGGATATCAACGAGACCGATAATGAATACACACCTGATTCTACGGTGATCACCCAGTATGACCTGTCCTGGAGTGAGAATCAGTTCTGCTGGCATGGCGGTATCAGGGCTGGATTCGATATCGGTAACGCCGGACTTGTAATTGCATCCCCCACCGATCACTATCCTACAAGAACTGCGATTGGAGTTATGATACTTGCTGAACACCTGAAGAACTCGAAGATCGGATTCGAGTGTGAAATCATTTCACCAGGGAAAGATGCGGAATACATCGGCCGGCTGATGATAGAAAATCCTACCGCATCCTTCCTGAATACTTTTCTGGGAGTATCATTTACTGATGGCCCATATTTCTATAACCCGAGAATGGGATTCTCAATGGGATTGGAAATGACGTTCGATCCTGTAAGAACTCAATTCGGATATTACTGCAGGAACAGATCGAGAAGAGGGCTGCCCGATAACGATCAGTACTATGAATACTTCAAAGATTCGACAACACTCTTGAGCGTTGTAGTATTCTACATGCTCTGACCCGACCCCCTCAATATTCTACTGTTTCAAGGCTAACAGATGTCATGGATGAGACTCTCTCAGCAGCGTCACAACGGCTGGTTCACAGTCCTCACCACCCCTTACTGTGTAAACACCAGATGGTAACTTGACACCACTGTAGCCACGCCCATCCCAGACACCAATTCCGTCTGTAACTGGAATCTCTGCCACCAGACGACCGGCTATATCGTAAACTGAGAGTTCAGAAACAGCTCCACCGGTCACAAGGAACTCAACACTGCAGCAGAAAGGATTGCAGGAGGGTTCTATGATAGTACGCACTGTTCCCTGTTCTGAAGATTCTTCTTCCTCTTCCTCAAGTCCGAGACTGGCGGCGTTGAACCAGCCGAAGGTGGGGTACCTGCCGAAAATCGGCTCTTCTTCTCCCTGCCCGTATATCACATACAGATTACCCTCAGAATCAACCACACCATCAACATTGGCAAGCTGTTCAGGATCCTCATCACCGTGATCATATGCCGCTGTGGGTTCTACAAGGAGGCTGCCATCATTATCCATGACTATGTACCAAAGGATGTCGTTGTAGTAGCTATCAACCCAGACAAGGTAGAGTTTCTCATGATCCGGAAATGGAAGAAGAACCATATCCTTACTTACAAGC
>JAUXIK010000039.1 GCA_030620995.1 Candidatus Aegiribacteria sp. | reverse complement strand
ATTTACGCCTGTGGAGACTCAAGCTCTGACCGTGTAAGAATTTACTCGGTGAAACTGGAGTCTACGAAGCAGGAAGAAAATGATAGATAATGTTGATTATCTTAAACTTTTCGGAGCGGTTTCCAGGAGGATCAATAGTCTCTGATCAGTCAGATTGAATTTCCGGCATTCTCGAGAGAGCTTTTATTGCGAGAATCAGCAGTCCTATTCCTTCCAGAACTGCGAAGAAGACGTAGATGTCACCGTGGAATGCTGCTCCATTTCCCTCAGCCCATCTAAGAGTCCAGAGTATGTACCCATGTGGAACAAGCAGCTGAAAAACCGGAGACAGCGTCCATGTTGCTGAAACAGCCTGTGACATGAATGCCGTTAGAAACAGAATTCTTCCGCTGAATGGAAGATACTCTTCCAGGATAAAAAGAAGAGAAACCGCAGTCATGGTTGAAAAGGGAATAACGACCCACAGCTGCCATGGGATAGTATCGAGTCTCATTCCCCATAGTGCCGCAAGCGCGAGAGAAGGAAGAACACCTGCCAGAAACGGAAGGGCAATCTCAGGAAGCAGGAGAGAGATTTTTCCCGCTTTTGAAGTGAACAGCAATTCCGCAAGAGCTTTCCTTGCAGGTGACCCGGGCCATCCGATAAGAAATGCCGCTGGCGCTGCATAAGCAATACAGGAAATCGATAAAGTCAAAGGATCAATCAGGGTCTGACCGGGAAATATCCAGGCTGCAGCCGGCGCCGCAAGCAGGATCCACAGAAATGCCCGCCTGTTCACAGCCCATTCGAACATGAGCTGGAGCACTCTGATCCAGATTCTCAGATGTCCAGATCTTCCCCGCAAAAGAGATCCGCCTCTCCAGTATCTTCATCTTCAGAGAAAAAGTCCATCAGTTCCTCAGAAGAAGGAGATCTGATCTCCAGACCCGCGATCTGCCTTGAATTAGCTCTGGCCAGATTGGCCAGATTCGTAACCGCTGCAGACAGGTTAGAGTGATTGAATTGATATCCACCTTCCACTGCCATAATATCCCTTGCCCCTTTAAGACTTTCCATTACCGATCTGGGTAATGCCGGAAAGAAAAGTACCTTCACGCGCATGAGGGAAGAACATGCATCGGCAAGTTCCTGGAAGCGAATGATATGAGTAACGCTGTTTTTACTGCACAGAGCAATTCTCTGAGATGATTGCGGTACATATTCCAGTCCGGGAACTGACGCGACAACAGCACAATCACTGTCACACAGGTCTTCCAGCAGTGGATGCAGATCAACGGGGAATGGTCCCTGCAGGATCATAACTCTTGGAACAGGAAGACAGGCTGCTGCGAAGCCGGTGAAAAATCTAAGATCAGCCGAAAGGTTTTCTACAGGGATATCCGTGTAGTCAGTCAGGGAACACCAGTTGTACAGCTGAGACAGGGTATCTTTTGAATCCTTTCTGCTGAAACCAGCTGCCGCTGCAGCAAGTTCAAGGTATCCTGAGACCGTTAAACCGCCGGGGCACGAGAAGTCCGCTGATACATAGGCTGTAAGAGTTCTTGCGCTATGACTCATAACATCCAGTTGTTGTTCACCAATGAGTACCCTGCCTGAAACAGGACTGCTTCTTCCCGACAGAATCGCGGCAAGTTTCGGTGCTATTGTATTTTCATCACCCAGAAGGATCAGCATCGAACCGGCAAGAACAGCCAGTTCCAGAGGATCAGTAGCTTTATTAGAAAGGTACAGCTCCTCGGTTATGAGCTGTACAGATGAATCCATCCTTGCTTTATTCCTTTCTGATCGAAGCCTTCTTCAGGCTGTCATCAGCCAGTTCAAGAGCTCGTACAACCGCAAGCCCCTCGGCTCCTGATGATTTAGGAGTGCTGCCGGTTTCAATGCACCGGAGAAATTCTTCCATTTCGCTCGCGAGAGGTTCACCTGCATCGAGTTTGGGTGAAACAATATCTCCCGTTCTGTAGGAGAGCTGATACTCGCCAAAGCTTTCCGGTTCGATTACTTCAACACCTTTGTCGTAGATCTTGATTTTCTCAAGTGGCTCGGTGTCATCGTATACAAGCATCTTCCTGCTTCCGACAATAACAGTTCTTCTTAACTTAGAGGGTGAGAGCCAGGAAACCTGGACATTGGCTATAGAACCGCTGGGGAACGCAAGATCGATAAACGCCACATCCGGTATATCATCAAGAACATATGCGTGACCGAATGCGTTTACTTCGGTCGGTTCTTCATCCAGCCAGTAGAAAAGCATTGAGAAATCATGCGGGGCCAGATCCCAGATAACTGATACATCCTTCTGATGCAGACCCAGATTTACTCTGCTCGAGGTTATGAAATGTATGTCTCCGAGATCTCCGCTGTCGATTATCTCCTTGGTCTTGATTACAGGGGGAGAGAACATGAATGTATGTCCAACCATGGTGACAAGTCCGTTTTTTTTGCCGAGATCAACCAGTTCTTCAGCTTCCTCTATACATGAAGCGAAAGGTTTTTCAACAAAAACATGCTTTCCTGCAAGAAGAGCCTGTTTTGCCAGCGGAAAGTGAGAAGAAACGTCGGTGGCAATAACAATAGCATTAAGATCATCGTTATTGATCAAATCCTGGTATTCTCTGGTACTCTGAATATCCGGATAGTGCTGAGCCATTTTGTTCAAACGCGCAGCGTTGGAATCGCAGATGAAAAGACCGCCGTTTCGACGGTTTGCGTAAATATTCCTGAGCAGGTTGGGACCCCAGTATCCAAGTCCTACTATTCCAGTTTTTACCATAATATTCCTTTCCGTATTCTTGAAAATTCATTTAGCACTAGATTTCGTGGAAACTACCACCTTTTGAAGCAATGGTAAAGCAACCATGGGGCCGCAACCATGGGGCCGGGCCTAACATATTAACATTTATCATTCGGGGACACGCATCAGAGTCTGCATGTCCCCTGGCGATGTTGTAAATGTTAAGATGTTAGGCCCGGCCCCCTTTGTATATGTTATGCGATGGAGGTGGCTGATGGATTTTGAAAAATTAACGATTAAATCAAAGGAAGCGATCCAGGAGGCAGGTAATCTTGCCATTGAAACCGGCAATCCCGAAATTACCCCGGTTCATCTTGCATCCGCGCTTCTTGATGATTCAAAGAGCGTTATCGCCGGTGTGCTCGACAGCCTGGAAATTGACCGTAAAAGGATAATTAATGATGTAACCGGGATTCTCGGATCACTGCCGAAAACTCAGGGCGGAACTGAGCCGCGCATGTCAAGAGCGATGATCAAGGTCTTAGGTGCTGCCGAGCAAATCGCGTTGAAGATGAAGGACGAGTATGTAGCCAGAGAGCATCTGTTCCTTGGCCTGCTGAAAGCAGGAGGCAGAATCTCTGAGATATTTGAATCCATCGGTATCTCTGAAAAAGATTTTCTTTCAGCCCTTGCCTCAGTAAGAGGATCTTCCAGAATTGATTCCGAAACCTCCGAAGACCATTACAAATCGCTTGAGAAATACACAAGAGATCTTACGAGAATGGCCCGTCAGGAAAAGCTGGACCCTGTAATCGGAAGAGATGACGAGATTCGCAGGGTAATGCAGGTTCTTGGCAGGAGACGAAAGAACAATCCGGTTCTTATCGGTGAACCAGGTGTAGGGAAAACCGCGATTGTTGAAGGACTGGCCTGTCGCATCGCTGAAGGTGATGTGCCGGAAACATTAACGGATAAACGAGTATTGTCACTGGACATGGGTGCGCTGATAGCCGGGGCGAAATTCCGCGGGGAATTCGAGGAAAGACTGAAGTCAGTACTGAAAGAAATAGCGGCATCAGAAGGCAGGGTAATTCTATTTATTGATGAAATGCATACTCTGGTAGGAGCCGGAGCAGCAGAGGGAGCTGTTGATGCGGCCAATATGCTTAAACCTGTTCTTGCCAGAGGGGAATTGCATTGTATAGGCGCTACAACTCTGGATGAGTACAGAAAGCATATAGAAAAGGATGCCGCGCTTGAAAGAAGATTCCAGCCGGTTATGGTCAAACCACCTTCTGTTGAGGATACAATCAGTATTCTCAGAGGGCTGAGGGAGAGATACGAGAGCCATCATGGAATCATCATTCAGGACGCTGCCCTGATAGCTGCGGCTACTCTTTCTGACCGTTACATAACTGACAGATTTCTTCCGGATAAAGCGATTGATCTTGTTGACGAGGCTTCGAGCAGACTCCGAATTGAAATCGACAGTATGCCCGAAGAGATAGATGAAATCAGGCGGAAAATCATACAGCTGGAGATAGAGCGGGAAGGTCTGCGAAGAGAGGATGACTCGAGTTGTCGCGCAGAACTTGAGGCTATTGAAAAAGAGCTTGCTGAGCTGGGGGAGGAGAGAACCTCCCTTGAATTACGCTGGAAAAACGAGAAAGATCTCATTGACAGAATCAGGGATCTCGCAAGGGAAGCAGAGGATCTTCGAGGAGAATCAAAGATCGCCGAACGGGAGGGTGATCTTGAAAAGGTAGCTGAAATAAGATACGGTAAGCTCCATGAGCTTGAAGAGAAAACAACAGATCTCAGGCAGAAGCTGGAAGATATTCAGAAGAGTGGATCCATGCTTTCCGAAGAAATTACAGCTGATAATATTGCGGAGGTTGTATCCAGATGGACAGGTATTCCTGTTACCCGGCTGATGGAAAGCGAGAAGCAGCGCCTTCTTACTCTTGAAGAAGAGCTGCATCGCAGAGTTATCGGGCAGGATGAAGCCGTTTCCGCCGTAGCCGAGGCAGTCAGACGAGCAAGAGCGAATGTGCAGGATCCGAACAGACCTCTCGGAAGCTTTATTTTCATGGGACCGACCGGAGTTGGTAAAACCGAACTTGCGCGATCACTGGCAGACTTTCTGTTTGATGATGAGAACTCACTGATCAGAATCGATATGAGTGAGTTCATGGAGAAGCATTCTGTTTCCCGCCTGATAGGAGCACCTCCCGGATATGTAGGATACGATGAGGGAGGATACCTGACAGAGGCAGTCAGGAGAAATCCTTATTCCGTGATTCTTTTCGATGAGATCGAGAAGGCGCATCAGGATGTTTTCAACATTTTCCTGCAGATTCTGGATGAAGGCCGGCTTACTGACGGGCATGGAAGAACTGTGGATTTCCGCAACTGCGTTATAATCATGACAAGCAATCTGGGCAGTGACTGGATAGCTGAAACAGCTGGAAAACTATCGCAGAAGGAACTGACGGAAAGAGCAAAGCGGGAACTTGGCACCAGATTCAGGCCAGAATTCCTTAACAGGATAGACGACATAATAGTGTTCCGCCCTCTTGGGCGGGATGAGATCAGAAAGATCGTGGAAATCCAGCTCTTGAGATTGAATAGGATTCTTAGAGAACAGAATATTGCTCTTCTTACATCCGAATCCGCAGTAGATCTTCTTGCCAGGATAGGATACGATCCGGCATTCGGAGCCAGACCTCTCAAACGTGTATTACAGAAACATGTACAGAACGAACTGGCAACAGCCATTATAGACGGAAGTATTCTCCCCGGCCAGGACGTTTTTCTTGATACGGATGGAGATGATTTCATACTTGAACCCGTTTTATCAAAAGAGGATATTTCTGAAACGGAGTAACAGGTGATCCCGACCCTTCTGGTGCTGGTTGGATATCTGGCCGCGGATATTTTCCTTTCCGGATATGCAGCTGCTCTTCTCGTTATATCCCTCGGGCTGGGGGAATTCCTTTTTCTGCTTGTTTTCCGTGGGACAAAGCACCCCTCCCTTATCCTGGAGGGAGCTGTGCTTGCAGGCGCGGGTCTGGCCGGAGAGGTTCTGGCTGCAAAAGGTTACAATGGAGCTGGATATATTCTCCTTGAGATCATATTTGCAGGTGTGCTGCTTGTTTCAACAGCCACAGGTAAACCATGGCTTGCCTCTCAGATAAAAAGGTTTGCCGGGTTTTCAGCAGGTAAAGAATTTTCAAGGGATATGTCTGTGGGGATGGGTTCTCTTTTCCTGACCCACGGTATTCTGCTGACGATCATGGTGTTTCTGAAAGGTAGTGTATCTGTGTTTCCAGCTGTGCTTTCTTTCATTATGTTATATATTGTTACAGTATATATACTTAGAAAAAGACAGAAAAAGTTTCGGATTCTTGCTTCCCCGCAGCTTCGCAAAGGCGGTGAAGGAGAGTATATCCTTGAGATTGCCGGGGATCGGCTTGCCGATCTTTCAATGTCCCCCGGGGTTGTAACAGATATTTCCGCCGTCGATATTACCGGGGTATGTGAGGTGCACCGATTCCTGGAATCTCTTGAGGCATGTCTGAAAGCGAGTGGATGCAGAGCAGTCCGGTTTACCATGTGGGATACTGATACGCTTCCTCTTGAAATGTCAGGTTACAGAGAAGTTCCAGCCGGCTGGAACAAGATTCTATAAAAACATCCATAACCTGATGAAATGGCGATGTATTTTTCTTTGCGATATATTATTCCATAGTATCTGAAAGGTATTTATGAAACGTATTTTTCCAGTTCTTATTCCTGCAGTCGGAGTAATCATTATTCTTATTTCATGTGATGATACCTCCGGACCTGTTCAGATAAACAGACCAACACCATCCATCCTCATCCTTGAGCTCCAGGAAGACAATCTGTTGTCAGTACATGAATCGACTGAGAGAGTGTATGCATCGGACAGGTATTGTTCGATGGATTACAGCGCCGGCAGGAACGGATATTCGGCACATGCTGTCTGGACGCAGTGTCCTGATGATGATTTCGCATGGTACGCGATTTACAGATCGGATTCTCCGGAAATAGCATCGGATCCGGGGAGCGCCGATACCAGCGTTGTATTCACCTCTGTATCTGAAACATCCTGGATCGATGACAATGTGCAGGAGGGTTCAACTCTCTATTACGTTCTCCGGACAGTCAATACTCATGACCTGGATTCCTGGAGCAACGAGGAATCGTTGAGCATTCCTTCAAGTGATCCGCCCACACCCTCAACGCTGAGCGGAGCCTACACCGGTGATATGTCATGGGCACAGGTAACACTTGAATGGACGGTCTGTCCCGATTCGGACTTTTATTCCTATGTTCTTTACAGATCATCCATCCCCGGAATTGAGAATGATCCGTCTTCAGCCTCCGTTGCAGGTGTCATACAGGAAATCGGAGATGTGATTTTCGAGGACAACGATGTCACCGGATCCACAACCTACTATTACGCGGTGGAGACATGGAACGAAGGCCAGCTGAGTTCCTGGAGCAACGAATTCAGTATTACAACTCCGGAGATCACACCTCTGCTGACAGTGTTCTTCATTGACCCCAGTCATGGCTCATATTCAGGTGACGCGATTTTACTTAGAACTCCGGACAATTTCTACTATCTGATTGACGGTGGACAGGGACTGACCGGTACCTGGAGCTGCGGAGAACAGAAAGTCCTTCCTCTGCTTGACAGTCTCGGTGTTGACAGCCTTGATGGAATAGTGGGAACACATCCGCATTCCGATCATATCGGTGGTCTTGTTGCTGTACTCGAAGCAGTACCGGTTGAAACTGTGTGGGATTCGGGCTGGCCATACTCCGCTTCCTGGATTTATGAAGAATACCTTGATGCTATTATCGCTAATGGAGCTGACTATGTAATTCCCAGAAGGGGAGATATTCTTCAATGGGGAGAGGAAGTCACGGTTGAATGCCTTCATCCCGTAGATCCGCTGAACTCAGGGAACATGAATAATGCCTCTGTCACACTAAGAGTAACTTACGGCAGCGTGTCCTTTCTTTTCACCGGAGATCTCGAAACGTCCGGAGGAGAAAATGTCATTCTCGATGCGGTTGAGCAGGGCATAATAGAGGATATTTCAGCACAGATTCTGAAAGTCGGGCATCACGGTTCGAGTACTTCAACATCATGGGCCTGGCTTTTGGAGGTTGACCCGGTATACGCTGCTATCGAAGTTGGCAGCGGCAATCCATACGGACACCCGACCGCTGAGGTGATTAACAGGCTTGAGAATTACGGCGCGGAAATTCTGAGAACCGATATTCATGGGGATTTCATCATTTCGACTGATGGCTCTTTGATATTCACCTATCCATAATCAGATTCATCATACTCCTTGAAAGTTTTTTCCTTCAATTACGTTGACTTGAAGTGATTAATGAACAATCTTTATAAATGATTTTAACTGTGTCCAGCAGACACTGTAGCATTTCAACAAGGACCAGGAGGTTTACCATTGAGTGAAAGCAGGAAATACCCCTTTCCGGAGATTGACTCGGACATCTGTAAGGGGTGCAAGCTCTGCATTGAAGCTTGTCCGACAAATGTACTTGTCATTTCGGAGAAATTGAACTCCAAAGGTTTTCATTACGCGGAGTATATCGGTGAAGGTTGCGTAGGGTGCGGCAACTGTTTCTATACGTGCCCTGAACCAAGCGCGGTTACCGTTTATTTGAAGGATTACGTACCAGAGGAGGTGAGCTGAATGCCTCGCATGCTGATGAAAGGAAACTACGCTGCGGTTTACGGTGCTATTCTGGCAGGATGTGAAGCCTATTATGGTTATCCAATAACGCCTGCCAGCGAGATCGCCGAGTCTGCATCCGCTCTGTTCCCGAAGTTTGGCAGGACTTTCCTCCAGGCTGAAAGCGAAGTAGCTGCAATAAACATGGTTTACGGAGCAGCAGGCTGCGGACAGAGGGTCATGACCGGCAGTTCCGGCCCTGGTATCAGCCTGAAGCAGGAGGGTCTTTCCTACTGCGCCGGTTCAGCGCTTCCATGCGTAATAGTCGACATAATGCGAGGTGGACCTGGCCTTGGAAATATCGGTCCGGAGCAGAGTGACTACAATCAGGTTGTCAAAGGCGGTGGACACGGTAACTACCGCAATATCGTTCTGGCTCCCAACTCCGCCCAGGAAATGTGTGACCTGACGATGCTGGCTTTTGAGCTTGCGGATAAATACAGAAATCCCGCCTTTGTGCTTACTGACGGAGTTATCGGTCAGATGATGGAAGCTGTTGATCTTCCGGAGCCTGTTTCCGAGTTTCCCGACAAGAGTGACTGGGCTGTAAAAGGAACCGCTGAATCAAGACATCTGATTAACTCCATCTATCTTGATCATGACGATCTTGAAAGATGGAACAGACATCTTGAGAAGAAGTACGCTGCCATCCAGAAGAACGAAGTTCTGGTGGAGGAATACATGATGGATGACGCTGAAATCGTGACAATCGGTTACGGCAGTTCAAGCCGTGTGCTTCGATCAGCTGTTGACATAGCGAGAGAGAATGGCATCAAGCTCGGACTTTTCAGACCCATAACACTTTTCCCGTTCCCGGTAGATGAGATCGCGAAGCTTCCGGAAAAGGGAATCAAGGGTATCCTTACAGTCGAGATGTCGACTGGCCAGCTTGTTGATGACGTGAATCTGGCACTGAAAGGGAAAATGTTTTCCGACCTGTACAGCAGGCTCGGTGGAAATGTTCCTTCTGCCGCGGAGATCCTTGAGAAGGTCTCCGAGCTTTACGGGGTGTAACATGGAAAAAAAGACAGTACTCAGAAAACCAAAGGGATTCATCGATGTATATAAGCACAAGCCCGGAGCGGAAAAGGACAGAACGCATTATTGCCCCGGATGCGGTCACGGTATACTGCACAAGCTGATAGCGGAAGCTCTCGAGGATTTTGATCTGGTCGAAAAAACGATAATCATAAGTCCGGTTGGATGCAGTGTATTCGCGTACTACTACTTTCACACAGGCAACCTGCAGGTTGCTCACGGAAGAGCTCCCGCAGTTGCTTCCGCGGTTTCAAGGGCAAATCCTGATTCGGTAGTTATCAGTTATCAGGGTGACGGTGATCTCGCGGCCATCGGAGGTAACAATATCAATCAGGCTGCTAACAGAGGCGAGAACATGGCTGTCTTCTTCGTCAATAATGCCATCTACGGTATGACAGGCGGACAGATGGCTCCAACAACTCTGGAAGGACAGAAAACTACAACAACTCCCTACGGCCGTAATGTTAAGACCGACGGTTATCCCATACAGGTGTGTGAGTTGATAAACACATTCACCGCTCCTGTTTATGTAACAAGAACATCTCTTCAGGATATGGCGAATATCAGAAAAACCAGAACTGCTGTTCGCAAGGCAATCATGAACGCAAAGGAGAAGAAAGGATTTTCCTTTGTTGAAGTTCTCAGCATGTGTCCAAGCGGCTGGAAGAAGGACTCATTACAGAGTCAGCAGTGGATCAAGGAGAATATGGTCCCCAGATTTCCACTCGGAGTTTTCAGAGATGTATCCGAGGAAGCAGAAACAGTGGAACGTCCGGTACCGGTGATGGATACTGAGGAAGTGAAGAAGATATTTGGCTACAGCGACTTCAAAGCCAGCACGATTCAGAAGAATACTGAAGCGAATTTCAAGAAAATATCCCTGCGCGTAAGCGGCTTTGGTGGACAGGGAATAATGTCCACAGGAATCGTTCTTGCGAACGTAGGTATGGAATATGGCTACAATGTCAGCTGGCTTCCTTCTTACGGTCCGGAAATGCGGGGTGGAACCGCGAACTGCTCTGTGAAGATTCAGGAAGACACGATTGGTGCATCCGAAGTCACGGAACCCAACATGATTATAGCCATGAATCAGCCAAGTTTGGAAAAATTCGAGAAAATCATGGTTCCCGGTGGAGCGCTCATGTACAACAGTACACTCATTGATATCGAACCTACCCGTAATGATGTTGATATCTATAAGATTCCCATTACCGGAATTGCTGATGAACTGGGAGATACAAGGGTACAGAGTATGGTCGGTGTCGGCGCATTTGCAGCGATTACGGGGTTATTCGATCCCGAGGAGATCGTTTCACTCATTCCCTCGCTGTTCGCCGGAAAGCCCGATAAAGTACTGAATATGAATGAGGAAGCGGTTCGGAAAGGGTACGATTACGTTACTGAGAACTACTCTGTATGATTGAATGTGCTGCCGGCGGGTTTTACTGCCGGCAGCTCATCTGCACTTGATTCATCCGTATATGTCAGTATTGTCCCTGAACTTATGGAACAGGGGATTACGATGAAAATACTTTCTAATATGATATGGCTGCTGCTATTGTTCTTTCCCGGAATGGTTCTCGCCTTCGGATATGACGATGCTCATGGGAACGGCACTTCAATCCCCGGATTTAACGCTGTATCCCTTGGTCTTGGGGGAGCAAGAGCAATAGGTTTTGGTGACGCTCTTTCTGTTCTGACCAATCCAGCTGAAATTTACAGGATTCCTGGAACTTCGTTCACGATGTCTATTGGTCCTGCTGTACTGATGGAAACAGTTGAAGACAGTACCGGAATAAATAAGAATAACTGGATTGCTCTGGGTAATCTCAGTGCTGCCATGAAGTTCCAGCCAGGTTCCAGACTTGCTATTGCCGCGGGAATTGCCCGAATTACCGACTACTCCTTTGACGGTATTTACCATGTACGTGATGAAACTCCGGGTCCGAATTACGGCAATGTCATAGAGACCATGGAACTCACTGTTACAGGAGGTCTTCATGAAGCAGCCGCAGGATTCTCATGGAGACCCGCAGCCTGGATGAACGTAGGTTTTTCCGGCGGACTTCGTTTCGGTCAGGTTGATTTTGATTCTACATATATGGACAGAATGGATCCGGAAAACGACACTCTCATATCATGGGGCTGGGACTCCCGCTCTTTCTGCTGGCACGCAGGAATAATCTTCCCCCTCAGTCTAGCCAGTCTGGGAGTTTCCTGGGCTTCTCCGAGTGATCATTACGATGGAAGAATAGCCGCAGGGGCAATCCTGTATACAGGTGAGTTCAAGCAGGGAGCTATTGGCGGGGAGGTTGAGATTATTGATCCGGGTGATGCCAACGCACTGCAGGCCCGAATTATGGGTCAGTTTCACCCTGCCGGCTCTCTCACATTCAGAGGGGCTTTCTCGTTCAGTGACAGAGGAGATGAAATCAAACGTCAGGGGATTGGGATTGCTCTGGGAGTTGGAATAGCATTTGGCAAACTTACTCTGAACTCGGCTTATTCCTGGTCATCCGTTGACAGAGGCGGAATCGCGTTCGGCTATACCGAATCCGAAGATATCAAGCTCTCTTCATCAATACTGTCTGTAGGACTCAACTGGAATATTTAGCCCCGAATTACAACCAGGGTCTGACAGACAGTTTGTAGTTGATTATCTCATCCGGTGAGAAAAACAGTTCTATTTCTCTCTGTGCGGATTCAATTGAATCGGATGCATGAATCATGTTATGTCCCGGTGAAGTTGCATAGTCTCCTCTTATTGTTCCAGGAACTGCATCAGCTGGATTTGTTGCTCCAACCATTGATCTGACAATGGTTACAGCAGCGAGTGATTCCAGTACAATTATCACCGAGGGTCCACTGGTAATAAATGAAATCAGGCCCTCATAAAACGGTTCTTCCATGTGTTCTTTGTAATGACGTGCTGCTATTTCCGGAGAGATCCTGCAGAGTTTCATTGCGATGATTTTTAAACCTCTTTGTTCAAATCGTGAAATCAGATCGCCAATGAGTTCTCTTTGCACAGCGTTCGGCTTCAGAATAACAAGGGTCTGTTCCATAAAAAATCCTTTCAGTTAATCTGGAAAATACATATATACTCGTGTCCGGTGCAACATTGATTCTCGGTCTGTGCGGTAGTATCTTCTATTTGATTTCAATTCAATTAATACCCAAATATGCGAAAGGACAGTTCAATGAAACTGAATTCTTCTCTTTCATCTGTTCACACAGGAAACAACTCGATAATCAGACTGATTCTGCTTCAACTGTTCATAGTATTCAGTTTCAGTGGAATCAGTGAGGGATATGGATATCATGATGCTCTTAATATGGGTAACAGTATCGATGTTATCAGTATCAGATCGGCTGCCATGGTCGGCATCAGAGTCTTTGGTTCAGATGGACCCACTGCTCTGTTTATAAATCCGGCTTCTCTTCACAGCATTAACCGATTTAAAGGATCGATTTCCATATCTTCAATTGCCTGGACCGAGGAAGTTATTGACAGTACCTACATAGTACAGCGGTCTGATATTGGCCGGGGCTCGCTATCCGGAGCAATTGCGTTTCGTGCCGGATCGGAAATCGTCCTTTCCGGTGGTGTTGCAAAGGTATCCGACCACCAGTACAATGGCACACACTATTTACCCGATGATCCTTGTCATCCGGGTATTGACATAATTGAAACTCTTAAAGCTTCAGGTGGTCTCTGGGAAGCTCTGGGCGGTATGTCATGGAGTCTGAAAGACAATCTGATCATGGGCCTTTCAACCGGAATGAGATTTGGCAAAGTCAAATACACTTACATATATGATTGTCTCTACACTCCCGAACCAGACTCAATTTCCATTTGGAGCTGGGAAACCAGTGATTTCTGTTACCATGCAGGGATTCTTTTTGGTGACGAGGCTACAGGAATCGGTGCATCTTACACATCCGGATCGGATCATTACCAGTCTCGCATTTCCATCGCGGGAAGAGCGAGGGCTGAACATATACACAACATCAGAATGGGTTTTGAGGGCGAAGTTATCAGTGTTTTTGAAGATAATTATTTCAACGGCAAGCTGTCTCTGGAAACTCCTATCCGGGATGACGTTAATCTGTTCACCGGAGTTGGTTTCTACGAGGGCGAGAATATGAACCGCGTGGGAACCGCATTCTCTGTGGGCGGAAATTATACCTTAGACAGGATTCTGTTTGAGTGTGCTATGTTTCACAGTGGAAGATCCCGGAAAAGTACATCTTTTCCGCAAGAGGAGTATTCTGATTACGTTGATGATTCCTGGATACAATTCTGTTTCGGTCTGACTTATATACTCTAAAGGGTGGTTGCCGGAAGAATGAAAAAAGTATCCAAATACTCACGGCCTTCAGGCGGGTGGGTAAGAATTGCCTGGATACCGGATTCAGGAATTGTACTTGTATCCGGAGACAGTGCCGGAATACTGGGCGTTTCTGCCAGAAGACTGATAAATTCCCCGGATCCATTGACTCTGTTACCTGCTGAATTAGCAGGCATTCTTTCCAGCGGGTTACCTGAAACGCCTGTTCAGATATCCATTTCATCATTCACAGGAACTGTATGTACTGAAAATGACCGTGCTGAAATACTGTTGTTCGATACGCCGGATCTTCAGGACGGCGACAATATCATGCTTGATGAACTTGGAGCCGGCGTTGTTGTTACCGACAGAACCGGGAATATCGTTCTCTGGAACAAAGCTATGACAAGCATCTTCAGAATTCCCAAACAGCATGTTATGGGTAAGCAGCTTCAGGATGTTCTGACCGCTCCAGTCCTCTACTCATGGGATAATGTTATACAGATGGTTCTTGATGGTAAGCAGATAAGAGTTGAATGTCATCTTGACGGCCAGAGGAGAGTTGACAGCACTTTCTCCCCTGGAGGAGCAGGAGTTATCGGAACATGCTTTGAGACAACCGAGAGTTTTCAGGCAGAAAACCGTCTGAGAACAAGCAGAAAGATGAATCAGGCTTATTTCCATTCGGTGAGTACGGGATTGGTTCTATTCGACAAGGATTATCGGATACTTGTGGCTAATCGTGCATTTGGCCGGATGTTCGGTCTTGTTGAGAATCTTCTGGGTATTCATCTGAATGAAATCCTTCCGAGGGAGAGTTTTGCCATTGTCGAGGATCAGACCAGAACTCTCTTTAATGGTCATGGTAATAAAGAGAATGAGATGGCAAGGATAGTCAGATTTGTTCTTCCAGATGAAACCAGAAGGGTCATTTCACAGAATATCAAACCTATTGTAGAGGAATCAGGAGCTGTTTTCTATGGTGTCGGGATTTTTGAGGATGTATCCGAGAAATCGATCCTGTTTGATAAGTACAATATTTACCAGAGCAAGATCAAGGAGATAAACACACTTGCATCGATATTCTTCTCCGATAAATCTGATAATCTGGACAGGATAACTGAAGTGCTGCGTGAATGTTTTTCTGCAAAAGCGGTTGCAGTCTACATTTCAGATGCTCTGGGTAATATTGAGCTTGCGGGAAAAACTGCAGAATGGCCTGAGGATGCTCCGGAGTCTTTTTCCGACCTGCGTCTTGCCTCTATTATGATTGAATCGCATTCCAAGTATCAGCTCAGTGGAGACGAGATAGGTGTTCTTGATTCATGGTTCGGGAACTGTCTCATATTTCCAATTGAGTCTGATGAAAAGAACTATGGCTACGTCATTGCAGCTGATATTAATAATGCGGCTGGATCAGAGGTTTTCTCGCTTGCGGAAACATCCACACAGATGCTTGAACTTTTATTGAGTTCCGTTGATAAAACAACGGAAATTGAACATCTGGATCTTCTGCTGAACAGACAGAGTAAACTTGCCGGCAGTATTATCACTGCCCTTGATATTCCGGTTGCGGTTTTTAGAGTCGACTGGTCTGTCATTCTCTGGAATGATCCGATGGAAGCACTTACTGGAGTGTCTTTTGATCTTGCTACAAGTCGGACTGAACTAGCTGCAGGTGTTCTATTTGATGATATCGGAGGAATAGCCACGGTGCAAAGGTTTACCCGAAATGGAGCGTCAGAGTGTCCTGAATCGTGGGAAGTTACAAATCAGGATGGAACCACAACGAGGTGTGCATGGCGCCTTTCAAGGACTGAATCAGTGGAAGGCGGAAGGCTTGAACCTGTTGTGATTGTTTCCGGAATCAAGTCTGATGACATTTACAGTATACAGGCAGCAAAGAAGGCAACTGATATGTATACTGCCCTTAGCAGAGGAACATCTGCGCTGCTTTCAGCCTCAGACAGAACGAAGGTTGTGGAAGCTGCGGCAACTGCTTTTCTTGAGATATCCGGTGCATCCAGGATCACTCTGAGCATTCGAGGAATAAATCCCATCACAAGAACTTCATACGATCCTAAAGCAGACGATATAGTGCCTCATCGCTGGAAACTGGCAATTGAAACCGATACAGACTCAATCGGAGAGTGTTTGTTTCAGGGAGGTAAAGAATACTCCGCTCTGAATGATTTTGCGAGAAATGTCGCCAGGACATGTGTTGAGCTTGAAAAAACAGCTATCGGAAGACGCTTTACTTTCCTTGCGGAAAAGGCAGCTGGAAAATTCCTTATTACAAACGGAAGCGGTAGAATTCTGCTCTCGACCTGGATCCAGGTTACAGATGGTATTATCTCAAACAGATCAGTATATGATGTATTCTCAGGTTCAGACTGGGTGTATCTTGATTCAATGATGCTGGGTATCCTCAAGATCGGCCGATTGAATATGCTTCTGAAAACTGAGAAGGGAGAAGAGCTGCAGGTTGCCGCCGTGGCTCTTAATGGACTTGACGCAGAACCGATTATTATCTGGTGGCCTGTATTTGAGCCATCATATCTTTCCCAGCTTGAATATCTTGATAAAAGTGAAAGTGCTGCTTACGCGCTTCTTGATGTGCTTGATGATCTCTCTACTTCCATTGGCAGGGGCTTCATTCGGATAAAGGAAGTTCTGAATCCCGGTCACCCTGTTGCTGCCGTTCTTAATACCGCCAGATATGCTTTTGAGGGGTTGACTAAGGATTACCTGTATCTTCGGTTGCTCCAGACCGTATGGAATTATGTACCTGAGCAGATAGATCCGGAATTGTTTCTGGACAGAATCAAATCAGCCTTTCTGGAAAATGGATTGCTGCCTCCGAACATATCCATATCGGGTGAACTGTATGATATCTGTGGTAATATTGATCTCCTCCGGAAAGTGATATCACAACTGTGCTATGTTGTCTGTCCGAGCAGTAATCCGGTTTTAAATGTATCACTTGTCAACAGGAGAGAAATCAGGGAACCGGTTGATTTCAATAAAGGAACGGAGCAATTCATCAGGATAAATCTGCGGAGTTCTGATGGAAGAGTGCTTTCAGGAATATCGGATGACTTCTCTGACATCAGCACTCCATTTGATTTCAGCAGCGGATTGACCCCGGCTTCTGAGGTTTTTCTTTTATCAATGATACTAAGACTCTCTGGAGGAGTTCTAAAACCAGATGATGATTTTGCATCACTAACTATTCTGTTGCCCTGCTGGAAATAGTATTTAACCCATACTTTACCATAACCGCATTATTCTTCATACTAGCCTTTCGTAAAAAGTAACTATTACATTCTTGGAGGATTGACCTTGGATCCCTACGATTTCAGAGAACTTGAGGAGAAGTGGAAACCTTTCTGGGAAAAGATGAGTCTCTACAAAACCGGAACTGATCCTGAGAGAGAATCATTTTACTGCCTCGACTACTTTCCTTATCCGTCCGGTGCGGGGCTGTCTGTAGGGCACTGCAAGAACTACATCCCGACAGATGTTATCTGCCGCAAGAAACGTATGGACGGGTTCAATGTCCTTCATCCTATGGGATGGGACGCTTTTGGACAGCCTGCGGAGGAGTACGCTATTAAGACCGGTACTCATCCCGCGGAAGTGACCAGGATAAACTCCGACACCTACCGAAGGCAGTTTAAGCTCATTGAAGCGAGTTACGACTGGGATCGTGAGATCAACTCCAGTGATCCTGGTTATTACAGATGGACCCAGTACTTTTTCAACCTTCTCTTCGACAGAGGTCTGGCCTATGAGGCGGAAAGCGACCAGATGTGGTGCCCGAACTGCAGGATAGTCCTCTCAAACGAAGAAGCTGCCGGCGGTATCTGCTGGCGTTGTGATGGAGAAGTTACCAGGAAGAAACTGAAGCAATGGTTCTTCAGGATCACCGAGTATGCTGACAGACTTCTCGAAGACCTTGATGATCTCGACTGGCCTGAGGGCATCAAGGCCATGCAGAAAAACTGGATCGGCAGATCAGAAGGCGCTTCCGTCATCTTCATGGTTAAGAACCCCACATCGGGTGAGCCAATAGAACTTTCCGTATACACAACCAGACTGGACACCATCTTCGGTGCTACTTTCTGCGTTATTGCACCTGAGCATCCGGATGTGGAAAAGATGACAACTCCGGAAAAACATGATGAGGTTATGGCGTATGTCAGTAAAGCCATGTCAAGAAACGATGTCGAGAGGAAAGCTGAAGCGGAAAGGGAGAAGACAGGAGTCTTTACAGGTTGTTTCGCGATCAACCCGTACAATGGAAGGGAAATACCTCTCTACGTCGCAGACTATGTACTTGCCGGATACGGGACAGCGGCAATCATGGCTGTACCCGCACACGATGAAAGGGATCACGCATTTGCCAGGAAATTTGGTATACCGATCATTGAAGTCATAGCACCTGATGGCATACCGCAGGGAGTTGAGGAGGAGGCTACCGTCGCTGACGGTCAGCTTCTCAACAGCGGGGATTTCTCCGGACTTGATTCAGACGAAGCCAGAATCAGGATGGCGGCATATGCAGTCTCCAAAGGTTTCGGGAAAAGTGAGGTTCGCTACAGGATAAGAGACTGGCTCGTATCGAGACAGCGATACTGGGGAGCCCCCATTCCGATTATCCACTGCGATAAGTGTGGATCTGTACCGGATAGGAACCTCCCCGTGAAGCTTCCGGAAATGGAAAATTTCGAACCGGATGATACCGGCCGGTCACCCCTTGCCCGGATTGAGGAATGGGTAAACACGATCTGTCCCCTGTGCGGAGGTCCGGCTCGAAGAGATACGGATACAATGGCAGGATTCGTCTGCTCATCATGGTACTTTCTCAGGTTTGCCTCTCCTTTTGAAACAGGGAGACCGTTTGATCCTGAAGCCGTGAAGTACTGGCTGCCTGTAGATCTTTATGTAGGTGGAGCGGAACACGCTGTGATGCATCTCATCTACGCCAGATTCTGGACAAAGGTCATGTATGACGAAGGGATGCTTAATTTCACGGAACCTTTCTCTATCCTTAAAAATCAGGGAATGATACTGGGAGCAGATGGACAGAAGATGTCCAAATCCAAGGGTAATATCGTTACACCTGATGAAATGGTTGATAAATTCGGGACTGACGCTCTGAGACTGTACATACTTTTCATGGGACCTTTCGAGGCTGAACTCGGATGGAGCGAAGATGGCATTGCGGGAACTTACAGATTTCTAAAGCGGGTCTGGTCCGTGGTCCATGAAACGCCAGATCCGGAGATAAAGCCGGCTGACGAGAATTTTGCCGCTGAACTCCGATACCATCTTGCTAAAACACTGAAGAAGGTTTCAGAGGACATCGACAGTTTTAATTTCAATACAGGTGTCGCGGCCCTGATGGAGTTCGTGAACTTCTTATCCGCCAACAGAGATAAGGCTGGAGCAGCAGCAGATCTCTGGGGGAAAGCCATCCGTGAACTCATTGTAGTTATGTCTCCGATGACACCGTTCATATGCGAAGAACTCTGGCATAGAATGAAATTCCGGGGCGAGACCGTTATTACGCAGCAATGGCCCACATGGAACGAGGATGATCTGATTCTCGACACCGTCGAGATGGTCGTTCAGGTGAAGGGAAAAATCCGCGCCAGGATCACTCTCCCATCGGGTGCCTCAAAGGAAGAGATAGAAAAAAAAGCGCTTTCCGAAGAAAAGATCATGGCGATTTTAGGCGGCTCCGAACCAAGAAGGGTAATAGTCGTTCCCGGCAAGCTCGTAAACATCATCCCATAATTTGGGGTCGGACGCCACTTGCGGCACTTGCAAAAATCATATTCCGGCGCATTCCGGGGATAGTACATCTATTTCACCCCGGGTACGCCTTCCATTCTACTCGAAAGGGAAGTGTGGAACACTGCTCTTCTATCCGGATATACGAAGATATGCGGACTAAATAATTACATTACCGAAAGGAGCATTGTTCATGAAGTATTTTGTTTTTTCAGTTCTTGTCTTATTTGCTTTCTCCTCCTATGCGGAAAAATGGAGTTTCGACTCTTCCGATCAGCTCGAACCGTTCATTGACTCTGAAGGCATGTCCTTCTCGGAGTTCAGAGTATTTGCGGAGGAGACATCACTCCTTGAGGCTGATGAGTTTGATGATGCGATGAGCAATTACCGGGAGTATGTATCCAGGCGCTATCGGCACCAGTACAGCTGGGTGAGAAGGATTTTCGAGTGGGAGGATGAAATCCAGGACATCCGGGGCTTCACATACATGCTCACCAGGCTGGAACTCTCAAGAATACAGATATTGTATCTGAATGAGCTTACCGCATACATTGAATATGAAATTGAGGATCTGAGGGATTATCACGGTGTTGGTGAAATCAGACGTGAGTTCTTCGAGGAATTCGTGGGTGATTTTTATATGCCTGTTTCCATTTACTTCATCTGGGAGGACAGGAGCTGGTACGAAAGCGACATACATGATCTCATCGCATACTCTGTAGGTGAAATTCATGACATGCTCACGGATTCACAGCTTGAAACGGCAAGGATGATTGTTGACCGTATGTCCTTTCGTGAATCCCCGGGAACACCCTGGCCTGTTGATTACGATGATCTCCTGTGGTAAGAAGGTTCTGGTCGTTCTGAAGAAGGACCAGAGATCGGGAAAACTGACAGAAGGTATTGTAAAAGAAATCCTTACAAAATCTCCCACACATCCGCACGGTATAAAAGTCCGTCTTGAAGACGGCAGGATCGGAAGAGTAAAAGAGATAATTGAGTAGATTCTGAATACAACGAACAGCAGAAATCTGTTCAGCGACAGGTTATTACCAGACGGAGGATATCCCTGTTGTTTCCTGCTACGAGAAACTCGGGTTCCATGAAGTCGCATCGTACAGTGAATTCATGATCATCCGTAAAAGGAGCTGATGAAAAGGAATAATCACATCATACCGATTCCTCTAGGGATAACCCGGTGTTATCTGATCCGCGGTGATAACCTGATATTGATTGACGGTGGAACACCAAATAAAGCTGGAGCTTTCAGGAAAGCGCTCAGGAAGCTCTCCATTGATCCCCGGGAGATAAAATTGATTGTGATCACTCACGGGCATTGGGATCATATCGGATCGGTCAGGGATATAAGAGAACTGACCGGCGCGCGGACAGCGATGCATGAACTGGACAGAGAATGCCTTGAAAGCGGTAAAGAAAGAAGGGCTCAGGGTGTAACCCGATGGGGCAGATTCATGACGGGAATGATAGGATCATTCAGCAGCAGTATAAAAATACCAATGACCGATGTTGATATAACACTGGGTGATGAATTCCCGCTTGCTCCGTTCGGAATAAATGGAACCGTTATCCATACTCCGGGCCACACATCTGGCTCTGTCAGCGTTCTGCTTGAGACAGGGGAAGCGTTCGTCGGAGATCTTGCGATGAACATGTTCCCTCTGACTGTCAGACCCGGTCTTCCCATTTTTGCGGAGGATCTCCGGAAAGTGAAGGAGAGCTGGAAGATGCTGCTGGACAGGGGAGTGAAGACAATCTATCCAGCCCACGGAAAGCCGTTCCCGATCACACTACTCCCCTGAGGCCGGATCAGTAAAAACGTTACTCCGGGTTTGCGAGAAATTCCTGCAAATTGATATGTCTGATTCCATTCCGATCTTTGCACATCTTTTTATCATACAGGATGCTTTCATACTACATCCTTTCGGTATATCGAAAGAATGCACATGATTGAACTTCTGTCAATACTATGGAATAGCAGGTTTCACCATAAGGGTTCAATGAGTATTCACCTTCAGCTGCCGGGAAATCAATACCGGTATGAAATTCATTAACCCAATTATAATCGCCGTATCCTTTCATGCAGGCTCTGACAGTCTCAAAAGGAAACTGAATGAAGGAAGCAAGAAGCGCGAGTGAGAGTATGCTTGTAATCATCTTGCTTCGACCTCCATAATATGAATTACTCCATCGTAGTAGCTGAATCTCGTTCCATCTGCGCTTATCTGCGACCATGAACGACCGCTGGAGGATAAGCGGCTTTCTCCAGGTGCTTTTAGATCGGTCATCCAGAGAAGTTCGCCCGCTATTGTGCACAGAGCCAGCCTATAACTATTTGGAACTGGATTAATAACGAAAGCAGCAACACAGATACCGTTATCAGATAATGAAAGTGGATAGATGCAAGGCTCTAAAACATCACCTCTATATTGTTCTGTTCGTATTTGCATTTGTGAGTCGATCTGGTCAGTATATCCTGATGCTGTACTGAAGTAAGATCCACCGGTTCTACCCCAGATACCGGATATCCATTTGCTGCCTGAACTGCTGAAAACAGGATCTTCAACATATTCACCTGTGAACTTGCAATCAAGCAATTCGCCTGTTCTGCCATTAATAAACGCCAGACCATCGCTTATCGCCAGAAGAATCATCGATCCATCACTTGACATAGATCCGGTTCTCAGATTATTTGCACGTCCGCTGGTAGAAGATTCTGAAAGATCGAGAGTCCAGATTCTTTCACCATTCCGGTTGTATCCGTCAACTACACAATTCCAATGTACTATTATGAAAGTACTTCCATCATATGACTGAAATATCCGTGAATATTCATGAATTCCATCCAGCACAGTGGAATTAGTAAGATCACTCTCGATGATTGCCACATAATGGCTATGCCGGGTCATAAGTGATCCGTCATCTGCAAGGCTGGTCCAGAGGCGAGCTGTCGTGCCGGGGCGTTTGAGATCGAAAACGATCATCTCACCGGTTTCAATATCGATTCGTGCGCCATTTCTGCCATCGTACTCTGGTTCTGCAGCCTGAAGCACGATGTATCTGCCTGAATTTGAAAATGTTGCAGTATATGCCGGAAAAGTATATGGAATCTCCCGAATACTCTCCCCCTCATCCAGAACAACGACCTTGCCTTGATAAACAAGGATTACTCTCCATTTACTGCCGTCTTCGGTTTCCCGGAATACCAGCTGACCATGAACTCCTCGATCTTCCCGAAGACGGGTGCCGTACTCAAAAGGATCAATGTTTTCGACCTCATTGATCGAATAATCTGGATTGGACCAGAACGTATCAATCTGGGTAAGAAGTTCCAGAGAATGACCGGCCATAATCGAAACAACCAGGATGAATATATGCATGTGATACTCCTTATTCACTGATATTATCTATTTATGGATGAATATTGAATACATCACAACATAGAGTTATTCTAGGATTAAATCACTGTCTCTGTCAAGGTTATTCTGCTGTGAACATTCTTAAAAGTATCGGTTTCAGAATGTTGTTGATTTTCGAATTGCATGAAAAAAGGGGCGGGAATCCCCACCCCTAGCTGATCAGTAGATGTAGAACTGTTATCTGGTGACAACCAGGTTGGTCACACCTGTCCAGTCGGCGGTTGAAATTCTTATGTGGTATACGCCGGAAGGAATAACACTGCCGTTCGTATCTCTGAGGTTCCAGACAAGGCTGTG
>JAUXIK010000091.1 GCA_030620995.1 Candidatus Aegiribacteria sp. | reverse complement strand
TATGAGATCTTCATGAAACTGCCGGTTTCGCTTGGCGACGGATGGATACCCAATGCCGATGAACCGACTATCATGCGAACAGTTCTTTCCGTTTCGGAAACTGTCACCGTACCGGCCGGAACCTATACCGACTGCGCCAATCTCAGAGACTCCGATTCACAGGAGCCGGATTTCTACTTCGATCTGTTATTCTCCAGGGGAACCGGTATTGTGAGATTTCTCATTAGTGAGACCGATTCGACCGGAACCGCTTACATGTCTTACGACCTGACCAGCTCGATCATCAACTGATTTTAACAAGGGGGGCGGCGACCGCCGCCCCTCTACTTTTAATTTAGTCAGGTTATCGAAACGATTTCAGCGATAATTATGGAAGCGTTATGTGTTCTTTGGTTTTCTTTCTGCCCTGATCTTTTCAATCCATATCTGTGAGCCGAGTTTCTCGAATATTTTCTGTGACTCGTCAAAGCTTTTATCTGCCCTGTCCTGTTCAGCGGATTCATTGAACATCAGACCCAGATGATAGTAGATCTGACCAAGATTGAATCTGTTTCCGATGCTCTCATAAACGGTTATTGATTTCCTGAAAGAGGATTCTGCTTCTTTCCACTTTTTCAGTTTTACAGAAATGCGACCTGAAGCGCAATGTACGAGGGCATCTATTTCCTTTGAAGCAAGTTCATCCTTAAGAGATATGGACTGCTTCAGACTCTCTTCAGCACCGGCCAGATCACCTTTTTCCAGCCGGAGTATGGTAAAACCAAGATTGATATAGGCCAGAAGCATCTTTGATTTGATTTCCTGTGCAATCTCATGGGCTCTTTCAAAGTATTCCTCACCATCTGAATATTCGCCCTGCTGGGTGAAGATATCAGCTATACTCAGGAGACTCGCTGCCTCTCCTTCGCGATCTCCGATTTTCTTCTGTATCTTTATTGAACGTCTGTAAGTTTCCATAGCTCTGGATAACTCACCAAGATGATCATAGATAATACCGATGTTGATGAGACTTGCCGCTTCTCCCCTTCGGTCACCGATCTCTTCAGATATTTTCAATGACCGTTCGAAACTTCTCATAGCCTTGGATTCCTCTCCAGAACAGAGGAAACCAATGCCAATGTTGTTGAGAGTTATTGCTTCTCCCCTCAGGTCTCCTATTTCTTCAATTATCTCCAGCGCCCGTTGATAGAAATCCATGGCCTCTGAATGGTCTCCAATATGGTCATAGACAATACCGATATTATTCAGGCTTGCTGCCACACCAAGGCTATCACCGGCTTCATCCTTTATATCAGAGGATCTCTGAAAGTAATCCAGGGCTTTGGCGAATTCACCGGTCTCGCCATATACAATGCCGATACTGTTGAAATTAACTGCCTCACCTCTGCGATCCTTGATTCCCTCCTGTATTTTGAGTGATTTCTGAAAAAACTCCAGTGCCTGTGAGTATTCACTGCGACTCCAGTACGAGCGGCCGATCTGGGTGAGACATGATGCTTCACCTTTCTCATCATTCAACTCTCTGTAGATCTCGAGAGCCATATCCGCTTTTTGTTCGGTTTCAGTGTATTTAGCCCTGTTCTGGCAAACCTCACAAAACGTGAGAAGACATTCCGCTTCCTTGATTCTGTTACCTGTCTCTCTCGCTTTTCTGATCGCCTCTTCCAGATCTTCTATCGCCCTCTCGGTATCTCCGATGCATTTCAGCACATCAGCTCGTTTCTCCAGACACTCGATCTCTTTCAGGTACCTATCTTCAATCGACGTATCTTTCAAACACTCAAGTGCTCTGCTGTAATACCCGATAGCATCCTGGTTCGCATAGGAATCTCTTGCCCGATACGCAGCTTGAATACTGTATTTAATCGCCTCTTCTTTATTTCCACATAAATAGAAATGATGGGATAATTCTTCAACCACCTCTTCAATATTGTCCTTATTTATGCTCAGCAGTTTCTCTCCAATTGCACTGTGATAGTGACTCAGTCTAACCTTGTTTATCTTCTGATATATTGTTTCTCTGATTACATCTTCCGAAAACCAGAACCGCTCTCCATTACTTTCTTTCAGCAACCTCATATTCAATATCTCATCAAGGAGGTCGAAAAGATGTCCTTCATTCATTACGGTCAGATCGCGCAGGAAAGCAAAATCAAATTCCCTCCCCGTAACTGCCGCATACTCCAGCAATTCGCGAGCCTGGCGACTCATCATTCCCAGTTTTCTGTCGACCACCCCACTGACTGAAAGGGGAATAACTGTTTTTCTGTTTCTATCAAATGACAGTTCTTCTTTATCCAAGATAAACGCTTCATTTTCCTCAAGGGATTTCATCAATTCCTCAATAAAAAAAGGGTTGCCGCCTGTTTCCATGTAGATATAGTCCGTGAGCTCAGGCGACGGGGAAACATCCACCATAAGTGACAGCATTCGAGCAACATCAGCATTCTCAAGAGGTTCAATTTCGAGAGGATCGCACAGACCTTCACGCGACATGGACTGAATTACATTCTGGAACGATTCAGCTTTCGCCTCCTCAACTCGATATATGAGAAAGAAAAAGATCGGACTCTCTTTCAATACCCTGACCAGGTAGTTTAAAAGCTCCAGAGAATTGTCGTCTGCCCAGTGAATATTGTCTATACAGACAAACAGAGATGATTCCAAAACCTGAATCTCAAGAAATCTTCGCACACCTTCATAAAGCCTGAACTTATCAAGCATGAATATGCTTTCATCCATCTCCACCAGTTCATCAGATAACTCGGGTACGATTTTTATCAATTCGATCTGAAATGCCTGAGGTATTCCATCGATGATACCCCTGCCTTTCTTTCTAAAAACACTCCGGATGATCTCTCTGAACGGATAGTAGGGTATGGACTTTGTTGTGGCTGATAAATTACTCGTCAGACATGTAAAATCCCTGTAACGGGAATCATTTACAATCTCGTGCACCAAACGTGTTTTTCCTACACCGATCTCTCCACTGATACATGTCGTTCTGTTTCTATCAGAGCCTTTCTGATCAATAGAACTTACAATTCCGGCTATTTCTTTATCCCGACCAATTATTCTTTTTGTCGGAGATATTACTTTTCTGTACTCTTTCCTGAAAGCGCCAATCCTGTCTCTACCGTGTCTTTTCGCGCTGTAGAGACGACGATCAGCGGCATTGAAGACCGACAACCAGTCTTGCCCATCAACAGGAAAGGACGCTATACCGATACTGCAGGTCAGCCTTATCTTTGAGAACTCCCTGGAATGGCATTGCTCCAGAACGCGGGATGATATTCTGGCAGCCTGCTTATATCTGGTATCCGGCAGTATGCAAATAAACTCGTCTCCACCGTAACGGTAAACAATATCGTCTTTCCTTAGAATATCCCTGAGAAAAGCAGCATATTCAACAAGAACGTCATCACCCACGGAATGACCGTACGTATCGTTGATGTTCTTGAAATGATCGAGGTCGATAATGACCACTGACAGAATACTTTTTTTCAGACCGGTTTCCCGTATGAACTCGAAAGCGGTCCTGTTCAGGTAACGGCGGTTATACAGACCGCTGAGATCATCGATATACTCCATACCAATGTCGTTCATCTTAGACCCCATATTAAAACCTTCATTGCATTCTTTATTTAACTATACTGCAAATCCATTCAGCAGGAAAGTAATGCAATCACCCGGTGATTCTGCTGTTTAGTCACAATGGATATACATGAGATGTTCCTATTGTATTCGATATGAACACTGAATCCTTGGATGAGATATACGGATTAGGTACGTAATGATCAGAACAGGGTCTTGATGCTGCCCCAGGTTTCGGATTCAAGGGTGCTGACAGGCTCTCCGTAGAAAACGAAGAACATGTCCGTGGGAACTCCAAAATAGACCAGACCCTCAACCCAGATACCGTCACCATTATCATACCAGCATGAATCACCAATGTAATTATCACCTACAAGAGTGAAGCAGCCATCTACAACTTCAGCCTGCATTTCAAAGTAGTAATGGATACCTTCATCAAGCTCTGGATAAAGATCTGCGTCGATCACGCAGTGGGTCTCATATAAGTCATACCCCCAGGCGGTATCGCCTGTGAATGTGTTAATACATGGAACGCTTTCAACCCATACGTCTGTGTTGGTATTGGGATCATTATCGTTTAAATCATCCTCGGAAATCACAAGGTTCATAGTTGAAGCTGCCATACTTGTCCAGATCATCCAAGTATAGATATCTGTTAAATAGTAGTCGCCATCAAGCACGAAGTCATCACAGAGCCATTGATCACTGCCGCTATTGATACCGATACCGTTTATGTAGGAACCAAACGCCTGCGAATAAACCAAATCATCAGTAACAATTGGATCAGTTCTCTGAATGTTATGTGGTCTCAGTATATGAGGCTCATCAGCATACAAAGAAGCTACAATTATCAATAACAAAGATAAAAATAATTTCATTACACACCTCCCATTACTGAACACAGAAAACTGGATTTTTCCGACATCCCGGAATCGGCTCCCTGAACACCCTATCCGTTTTCTTTATTCTACCTTAGATTGAACATATTTTCTGAAACTTCCCCCTGTCAATGACAATGATCACGAATTTGCGCCGGAAAGGTCACTTTATAACACAACTCCACGTTGAAACAGACTGTTGAAAACTCACTCAACCCTATCCGGCTTCTGCGGTGGGAGAATGAAGGTCGGTCTCCGGTGGAAGCATCAGACAATAACGGATATCTCATCGAACCCTCCTGTTCAGCCTGGACACTCGGATTCACAGCAGCCCGGGCAGTTGATAGATACTTGCTTTGTCTGCGAGCAGCACAAGAATAAAATTTCAATTCAAATCAGTATAACAATATACCTTTCACTTATACTCTGCAACGCATAATGGAACAGTCTGGAAGGCGTTTCAACTGTTTCTTGATTTGTTATGTATAATTGATTTATTAGTATAAATAAACTATCGATGGGCATAAATGCTAAAATGCAAGACCTGACCCCAGCCATCCTTTTGCGTCAATCCTGGTGAATATCTCCCTGGCTTTTTTAAAGCTTGCCTCAGCATCGGATTTTCTTCCTGACTCTTTCTGCATCAGTCCCTGATAGTAAAGAGCCCGAGCAATCATATAGTCGTCCCCAAGCTCCTCGAAACACTCAATCGACTGTTTCATGCAGGATTCCGCGTCCTCTGTCTTATCCTCGAAAGCAAACATCCTGCTGGAAATGAGAAACATTTCCCCGCTTATCTCTTTTGATTCAAACTCACCTGACAGAGTTTCAAGCTCATCAAAATACCGCTTCACACCGGCAAGATCGTTCTCTTCAAGGCTCCACTGAGCGCGACAGACAAGAACATTGGCAAGCAGCGGTTTTGATCCGATCTCCCTCGCGAATGTTTCAGCCATACTGAAATACCCGTCAGCCCGTGCTCTCTCATTTTCTTCCAGAAATACGCATCCGATATTGCACAGTATCTTTGTGTGCCCCTCACGGTCTGAAATCTCTTCCCTTATTCGAAGTGAGTGCTCAAAGAACTCGTGTGCTTCAGCATATTCTCCGAGCCTTTGCCGGACGGCTCCAATATTCGCATAACCTTCGGCTTCGCCGCCCCGGTCACCTATCTCTTTTCTTATATCAAGTGAATTTATGAAATTAGGAATCGCGTCTTTATTGTTACCAAGATGCATCTGAACAGTTCCTATATTGTTGAGAGTCGCGGCTTCGGCCTTCCGGTCGCCAATATCAGAGAAAATACGCCGGGCTTTCCGGAAACTATTCAGAGCTTCAGCATAATTTCCTATCTTGTAATTCAAACCGGCCATATTGTTGAGAATCGATGCCTGGGCTTTGCTGTTTCCTATTTCCCTGTTGGTTTCCATTGATTGATTGTAGCACTCCAGAGCCTTTGAGTAGTCCCCCTTGAAGTAACATATATTTCCTATGTTATTTAGTGTGGCGGCATGAGATTTCCGACTTCCCGTGCTTTCGCTGAGTTCCCTGGACGCATGATAGTATTCAAGTGCGTTATCATACTCTCCCAGCATGGCATATGTAGTTCCAAGTCCGGTAAGTGTTTTTATCTCAACTGAATGATCGGAAGAATCACATGATACATCCAGTGATTGCCTGAAATAATCCAGCGCATCATTGTACTTGCCCAGAAAACGGTTTACTATACCTATGTTCATAAGACACAGCGCTTCACCCGATCTGTTTTTTTTATTCCGGTAAATCTCGAGTGCCCTGCTGGACAATTCCTTCGCCTTCAAATACTGTGCTGTGTCCTGAAAAACAGCACCGGCAGCTACCAGGCAATCAGCTTCCTTCTCGCTGTCCCCGGTCTCTCCAGCACAGTCTATTGCCCTGGAAAGATCTTCAATGGCCTTCTCGTTGTCTCCTACGAGATTGTATACACCGGCTCTGTCCTTCAGGCACTTCACAAGCGTTTCGGTCATGTTTTCAGAGTTCTTCTCAAGCATTTCAACAGCCCATGTATAGAACCTGATCGCGTCCTGATTGGCATATGAGTCTCTGGCGCTGTTCCCGGCAATCATGCTGTGGTGAATAGTTTCTAACTGATCTCCACCCTTGTGGAAGTGAAACGCGAGTTCTTCCGCAACCTTTTCCAGGCAGTTCTTATTATCCTCAAACAGCTTTGCTCCAATATCCAGATGATATCTTATTCTCCTGGATTCATTCATCCGGCTGTATATGATTTCTCTTATGATATCTTCTTTGAAACAGTAGGATTCCTCAACTTCCTGAGAAAGGAATCTCATTCCGAGTATTTCATCCATTATGTCAAAGAGCTGTCCCTCATTCCAGTCAGTCATCTCCAGCAGGAAACCGAAATCGAATTCACGGCCTATTACAGCGGCATGCTCTATGAGGCTCCTCGCCTCAGCGGACATCAGGCCAAGTTTTCTGTCAATCACGTCTTCTATTGAATGAGGAATCCTGTCAGCCATCTCTTCCCGGAATTCCCAGCTGTCAGTATTCCAGTAAAAAGCTCCGCTTTCATGAAGTGACTTCATCATCTCCTCGATGAAGAACGGATTCCCTCCGGTCTTCCTGTAAATGTAACCGGCGAGGGAAGGAGATGGAATCCTGTCAATTATCATGGAGAGCATCCTGGATACATCAGGCTCACCAAGAGGCTCAAGTGTGATCCGCCTGAAAAGACCTTCACGGGACATGTTGTTAAGTATCCTCTGAAAACACTCCTTGCCTGCTTCTTCAACACGGTATATGAGAAGGAACAGTATGGGACTGCTCCGGAACGCTCTGATAATGTAATGGAGAAGTTCAAGTGAACCTTCGTCCGCCCAGTGGATGTTATCAAGGGAGATGATGAGAGAACCTCCGGCGACCTGCTGCTCGAGAAGCCTTCTCACTCCCTCGAACAGCCGGAACTTATCTACCATAAGAACTTCACCGGCGCTCTCAGCAAGATAGTCCGACAACTCGGGAACGATTTTCGTAAGCTCTATCCTGTAAGTCTGCGGAATGTCCTCAAGATCCAGTCCATCGTTCATCCGGATTATCGAACGGATAAGCTCCCGAAACGGGAAGTAGGGAATGGAATGAGTGGTGGCGGAAAGCATGCTGCCGAGAAACCGGAAGGACCTGAATCGCTCTGAATCAATGATCTCTCTGACAAACCTGGATTTGCCCACACCGATCTCACCGCTGATGCAGAA
>JAUXIK010000111.1 GCA_030620995.1 Candidatus Aegiribacteria sp. | reverse complement strand
GCGGCTATCTCCCAGTATCTTGGTACTCCTCCCCATACAGCCCAGTTCTCAAGTGATTGCAATGGGGTTGATGTATGCAGTGCATCCACCAGACACTCAATATGCATCGGAGCGAGCCTGATAAGCTCGGTTGCTCTGCCGTACAGCGGTGCTGAGGCATCAAGCAAAAGCCCCATCATCATTCTCTGAGATGATCCGCATACTGCAAAATGCCTGATATCCGCATGATCTTTGTCAATGTATTTCTGAAGTATTCCGGGCAGCTCCGGAGCCTGTTCGACAATCCAGGGAAACTCATCAAGCACAAGAACCACACCTGCAGGTGCATCCCGGCACCATCGCTGCAGCAATTCGTCCCAGCCGGGATATTCCACTCTGTCGAATCCGGGCAGGAGCCTTGCGATATCTCCAGCTAACACAGACAACTGCACCTTTCGCTCACGCCTTGCACCGGAATAGTAGACATGGTTAACAGTTTTAAGGGATTCCATAAGAAGCCGTGTTTTACCGCACCGTCTCCTGCCGTAAAGACACACAAAAGAAGACGATCTTCCCCCAAAAGCTTTTTCAAGCCTTTCCAATTCACTGTGCCTGTTCAGAAACTCCAATCTCATACTATAACCTTCCTACTATTATGCAATAGTTACATAATGCACCTGCTGCATAATAACAAGGGAGTTATTCCTGATCAAGAAGCAGTACTTCCTGCTCCAGTCCGGCATTGAAACGATCTATCAGTAATACAACATACTTCACGGAAGGATCAGAACTTGAACGCAATCTTCCGTGTATCGCGATATTCCCTTCAATCAACCCGCTGTTACTGTATTTGCGGAACAGTTCTTCAAGATTGTCCGGTACGAATAAGCTTGTTCGTCCGGTACATGCATCCTTTATCCGAAGGTACTCATCAAGTCCAACCGGGTCCCAGTCTCCGTAATGAACGATCCGGCAATTGCTCATGCCGGGAGAAGCAAGCCATTCAAGCAGGAGACGGGAACTCCTCCCTCCGGTGTAAACTGCAAGTTTCTCCTGGGGCTGTATATCTTCGAAGTGCAAAAACATCTCCAGATTCTCAACCGTGGCAACAGTTCCGCCGTATTGAAAACCGGGATTCCCATTGTTAATGAACGAAGCCATTCCGAAAGTGCTGGTAAGTTCCGCAACAGGAAGGGAATTTTCTTCTGAATTTAGTACAGTTCCACCGAAGCCGCGCAGAAGTACCGGTTCGCAGTTCCTCGAACCACTTCTTTTGGAGTCACGAAAAAATGCAACTCCGGATGCCCGTGGAGAAAGAGCTGCATGTTCAGGCGTAAGACCGGAGGGATAACAACCTGTGATGAATTTTCTGAAGTGCTCCGCGCTCTCTATTACAATCCGTCTGCCGCCTGCTTTGGGCTCTTCCTTGAGGATTCCTGAAGCAAAGAGACTTTTCAGCCGCTCTCTATTTCTTCCCTTTACTTTACTTGAGGGTATATGCCCATCCCAGAGTAATTTTCGAAGAATCGCCGCGAAGGGGTCAATCGGTTTCATAATCTTCAGGTTCCCCATCAACTGAAGTATAACTGCGGGAAAGGTGAATTCTTGATTTTTCAGGATCAAGATGTACCCTGCCATTGATATCCCTCATGAAGTAAAGGTTCTCCGCCGCGTCCATTGCATCCGGACTGGCGAGAATAGCGGGAAATCCCATACCGAAAGCCGTTTCAACAACTGAGAAGAGATTATCCCGATCAAGGCTTGAGGCCTCATCCAGGTAGAATGGAATCATTACTTGCCTGCCGGCAATGAGACCGCGAAGAAGCATGAGATTCATAAGTACCTTGATGGTAATTGTCGTTCCATGGGACTCTATGTTTTCCAGTCTGGTGAATGTTCTCGTTTTACCGTCCGCAGTTGTTATCTCGAAACTCAGATTGAACATGTCAAGCAGGTGAATTTTTCCACCGGCTGTTTTCCTGAGCAGCTCTCCAAGTGACTCCAGCGATTCCTCCACAGCTCTACTGTCGGAGAAAAGCGGCATTTCATCAGCTTCCATCTTCCTGCGGATCATAGTCGTCCACTGACGGTTCTCGGAGATTCTGAGGGTTAACCTTTTCAGATCTGAAATAGATACCCCGGAGAGCTGTCTGTTCAGATCTCTCACTTTCCCCTCAAGTATCTCGTAACTCTGGAGCAAAGCCTTGAAAGCCTGTCCCAGATCGGTGGCCAGACCCAGCCATAGTTTCCTGACCGCTTCCTCTTTTTTGTCCAGAGCATCTATATCCTCACGAAGCAGCGCAAGTGTTCCGTCCTCGTCTGAAGCCGGGTATTTGCCATATGTTCTGGATTCAATTCCCCTCAGGCCATCTGCAATCCGAACACTCAAACTCTCCTCCCGGCTGTACATTCTATCAAACCGCCGGAATAGCTCATCCAGATCAAGCTCCGATTCAACTCCCCTGATTTCCGAAACCCACTGAGAGGGAAGCTCTGGAAGTCCGAATGTCTTCTCTTCAAGCTCAGTAAGCTCCTTCCCGCAGATATCAATCTTTCCGGCAAGCCGGCTCTCCTTTTCCGCCAGTCCATGCCTGGTCGCTGATATTTCATCAAGTTCCCCGGAGATATTCGACTCCTCTGACTTATGCCCCGAAAGCTCCTCTTCCCATTCCCCGGCATGATGCCTGTCTTCCTCGAACTTCTCCCACTCATTATGAAGCCGCTGCTTCCCCGAAAGCTCACTCTTCAACTCAAGGTGCTGCTGTCTGAGCTGCTCTCTCTGCTCAATTGCTTCAAGAGTCTGCCTGTCTCTTTCAATTGTCGCTTCAAGCCCCGCGATCGAAAGTTTCAACCGCTTCCTGTCGGTAAGAAGCTTGAAATCAGGGGGTTCAAGTGAATCAAGATTCAGTCTCAAGGAATCATCAGCATAAACCATGGAATCAATTCCATCCGCAATGGTTTTCAGGCGGCGTGAAATACCTTCCCTGTTCAGCACTTCCAGCCCATCAGGTCCATCCGGCAGAAAAAGAATATCCTTGTTGATAATGCGGAATATTCCATCACTCTTCCCGGGAAGGTCTCCCCAGTGCGCTGCTGCTGAATTCGACAGATTGTTCAGTTTCTTCCTGAGTTGCCCGACATCCCTTTCAGAACCTGCAAGCCTGTTCCTTACCTGATCGGCATCTTCCCGGACAGCGTCTTTCAGAAGCAGAGCGATCTCAGTTACTTTCTCATCCATAACTTGTATCTGACTCTCCTCGAACTCATGCATGTATGAGGCAAACTTCTGTTCGGAGCTTTGAAACCGCTCAAGCCTGTCTTCCAGAACACCGATTCTCCTCTGAATTACGTTAAGACTCCGCATCAGCTCGTGCTTCCTCTGATCCAGATCGCTGTCCTGAAGGCGCAGCGCATCCAGTCTGGCGGATGTTTCTTTCAATTCCAGCTCAAGCTCCGACTGTTTTAATTTACTCGCGGTAACAAGAGATGCCCTTATTTCCGGAAGCTCTATCCGCAGTTTTTTCCTGTCATCATCATGTTTGAGCAGTTCAACGGCAATTTCCGCATTCGCGCGAAGGTCAGCGAGTTCACGGACTGATTTCTTTACACGATTGTATTGAGGGGAAAAGTCACCAGCAAGATCTATCTCAGTCCGCCTCAGTTCACTTCTGTTAACATCCAGCAGAAAAGTCTTCAACTCCTGCTGGCTCAGGTGGGCAAGGCGCAGCAGATTCCTGAATATGGTCTTGAACTTCGAGTAATCATTTCTATTCCGTACGGGAACCAGACCCAGATTCACTCCGGCTCCTCCACCTATTCCCGTAAGAGCATTCATCATATCAGAAGGTTTCAGTTCAGTGTAATCACGCACACCCAGATCACGCCTGATATCGTCGAAACCCCGGACCTTTCCCTCACCGTCAATAAAATCCTCTCTTGCGTACATGCCCCTGTAAAGGAATCGCCTGAACTCCCACCCCTTCAATGGTCCCAATCCCCGTACACCGACAACCATGTAACCCGTTGGAGTAAGACACTCGAACAGCACATAACTGTCCTGACCGGGAAAATAGTATCGACGGGTCTCATCAAGACTGCGTGAGAAGTGCATCTGCTTCTGATTGTCAACGTACAGAAACTGCAGAGTGGCGATAAGAGTGGTCTTCCCCACATTATTAGGCCCGATAAGATGGAGAGGGCTGCCAAGCTCCACTTCACCATAATCGAATTTACCGGAGTTTATCAGTATCAGCCGGGAAGGACCTGTAGTGTGTCTCATGAAGATTCTTCACCGCTTTCCCCGAGTACTTCCGTACAGAGGTCAAGCAGCCGATAAGCAGGGATTCTGAAGCGCAGGGAATGCTCATCCTCACGCCGCAAGAAACCAAGCCTCTCCATCCGCTGAAAAAGGTTGTGAAGGGAATCCTCATCCTCCATCCCTGCTTCAGCCATGTATTTTCTGTAGCGTTCCCTCTGGAAATGCGGCAGATCAGCAATAAGAAAAGACTGAGTAAAAAGCGTCTCTTCCAGCCGCTCTCCCTTCTCGGCTATCGATTCGACCAGAATAAAGAAGAATACCGCAATACGTGTTCCGAATGAACTGTACCCGCTGCTGCCCCTGAAGTAGAAGAAATCCCTCCTGTGCCGCAGCAGTTCAAAGCCGAGTGAATCGAACAAAACCCTGAACTCCTCTTCATGTTCAGCAAGCGCTTTGTAGATCGCGCCATCCTCACCGGAAACATGCCGCCCGCTCCGAAGCTTTTTAAAAACTTCCTTCAGTCCAGGCAGTTCAGACAGGATCATTATTCACCTTCCGAAAGA
>JAUXIK010000130.1 GCA_030620995.1 Candidatus Aegiribacteria sp. | reverse complement strand
ACACTCCATGAAAGAGAGATCTGTATCCCTCCTGTGCGTCAATCCCTCCATCAAGATCATCAAAGCTCAGACCCGAAATCAGCCTCATCGCCCAGTTCCTGTTCTCCTCAGTCGTTCTGTAGTTGATCCTGAGTTTTCTGCCCCTGCCTCGAATGTTAATTCCGGCTCTGCCAAGAACAACCCGTTTCCCGTATATCCTCTGATGAGCGTCTCCGACTATAAAGATGTCGTTACCCGCTTCGGGTACGATCTGCCGGATCAGTAAAAATTCCTGAGGACCCATATCCTGCGCTTCATCAACAACAACTGCGCAATATGGAAGAATACCCGGCTTTGATTCAAGGATATGCCGCACATCCCGCATGGCATCCGCCGGTTCACGTAAACCTGCCTCATCAAGAAGTCTTCTGTACTCCTCAAAAACCTGCCATATTTCTTTCCGCTGCCTTCTTGTCAGCCTTGTTCCCCGGCCGGTGCGGGAACATTTGAGATACTCCCTGAGTGTATCTATACCCTGAGGCTGAATGACTCTTTCCCATTCTTCCCTGAAGAAAGATTCCTGGTAACCTTCAGGTGTAAGAGACAGAGCCTTTTCCCACAGATCCTTCGTTACTTTTCCGATTGCTATCCGGTAATCGTACCTGTTCCTCATCAGGAAACTCCATACCCACTCATCAAGATTAACAACCTCGATTCTCTTCATGACATCCGCGGGAGTAATCTTCTTAAGATTCTCCCTGATATCTCCCGCAAGATTTCTTGTGAATGTAGTGAACAGTATCCTGTCATGCGGATTGGTAAAAACATTCTCCGCAAGCCATTTTGCCCTGTGCATCGCGACAACTGTCTTGCCTGTTCCCGCGCCCCCCAGCACCCGCACGGGGCCGTTCCAGTCCCTCTCAACAAGCCTTCTCTGCGACGGGTGCAGGAATACTCTCCATTTCTCAAGAGGGGCAGCAAGCATTTCAGCAAGCTCCAACTCATCGTCCACTACCCAGAAGGAACGTTTCGAACCATCTCTTTCAAGAGCGGTGCTGAAATCGTCAATATCTATATCCGCATCACCTGTTACTTCACTAAGTATCTCTTCCAGATCAAATCCTGCATTGAACATCTGCAGACACTCCAGAGCCTCGAAGGGTAAAGCTGCCGACAGATCATCAAGCTCCTCCTCTGAAGTAAGACTTCTAACCAGAGGAATCATTATCTCCGGTATACCGAATTGCCTGAGGTGCCTGTCCTTCAGTTTTCTGAACAGACAGAGTTCATCCTTCACTGAAAGACTCTCATCTGCTATCTCTGAAGCTTCAATATCCAGAACCTGAAGGCTCCCTGTCTCCGGATGAATTACTACCTTGCGTCTTCTTGCCCAGGCGTAGGCATCATCATGATGATCGACCCATAGAAGAATAAAAGTGTTACCAGCATCAGGTCTGTGAACAATACCCCGGTAGGCCTGATCGATACGGACGGACCAGATATGACTGTCATGAGAATCTTGGATACGCTCGTAATTAATACCAGAGGACGCTGGATTCAGTTTGAACTTCTTTATGAACTCCCTTACCTTCCCCTGCTGCTTCTTCGGTATCCGGGAATACGCGGACAGGAAATCACTGCCCAGGGCGACAACCATTCCACTCATGACTGTTCACTCCCTTCTGCTGCTGTGCGCAGGGCTGATATGAAAGCCACCGGCCTCTCCTCTACCTGCTCTGGTGTAAACACTTTGCATCCCTGACTCTGGAATTCTTCTAAAAAATGCGCCTGAGATTCGATCAGAAGAGCTACCTTCGAGTATTCCCAGGCAAGTTCAGCCTGCCCGGCAACAGCTCCATCGGAACCAGCAATCTCCCAGCCCGTCTCGGGAGGATCGATACCTGACTCGCGCACTATTTCCATAAGCTGACGCAGTTCAGGGTCTGCAAGCTCCATCGCTTCTTCCCATTCAGAAGACCCTGCCGCAGTAACTCCAGCAATAGAAGCTCTGACAGGTGTCGCTCCAACTGAAATATCCTGCTCTACACCCTTAGCGGAAACAGCAATGCATCCCGGAAGAAACTGGAACAGGTTAAGCATCCGAAGGTATCCGTTCCAAACCTCCCTGAAGTTCTGAGACATTATTCTATCATCAAGTAAAAGGAGTACATTCATTCCGGCAAGTATGCGTGATCTGATACTCTCATTTCCAGCAACCAGGAACATCTGTAATGGACCGTCTTCTTTCCTGCCGTACTGTGCGGGTTCATCTATTTCATCAGAAAACAATCTTCCGATCCCTCCGGCAGTACTTAAAATATCTTCCTTCCAGTGGAATATCAGGTTTTCATCCACACCGATCGAGTTATCCATCCGCGTCAGGCACTGCACATATGCATACTTCCTCCAGGATTCCTCCTCATGCTCAGCCAGATACTTTTTGAACCATTCGAAACTGTCGTCGCTCCTGATAGTATCCATCTCCCTGATCTCGAATCCGTCAAGAAGGCTTCCAAGCAGCCCTGAACTCCGCGCCATTTCTACTGAGAGGAAATCCACAAACCAGTTCTCCTCATTACGGGAGATGTCACTCCAGGAGAGTGACCATACCCTGTACTCACCGCTCCTGATAATCGCCGTTCTCTGTGCCATATCAAGACCGATACGGTTCTTGTGGAAAGCAAATCCATCTGTGAAAACCGCGATGGGTTTAACATCCGATGAAGGCGATGCAGGCCTGAACACGAAATCAGCCCTCGAGGGTACTGATACACCATCATACGGACCAAGCGATACCTGCGGTTCAATGTGCCACGCGAAAGAACCTGCCTTGAGGTAATATCCGGGGCTGCCGTTCACGATCTGCTTGCGAAGGCTGAAACACTGATCCCCGACCTTTGTTTCAGACAGAACTTCAACGAACAGTTCTTCAAGCTCACTTTCAAGCAGGGAGTTAATGCTAATATCCCGAAGAGAACGTACCTGCAAAAGTTTACTTTCTCCAGCAAGTATTTCTGACAGAAACCTGATAGCTTCATCCCTTGAAATGCTCTGCATATCGTAGCTCTGCCTGTAGGCATAAAGGCAGCTGTAACATCCATCCTTTTCCGGATCCAGAGTACATTTACACGATCTCATCCTGTCGAGTGACAATCGGAGTACTTCCATCAATCGCCCTGGCTCCTTCATAAGATCCTTCAGATATCCCGTACCCCCAGGAACGGTATCGTACAGCACCAGATACTTCTTGCGGAATACCGAATCCGGCGCTGGTTCATCAGCGGTAGTAACATGCAGATGATCTACAGCTCCCCCGTACCTGAGCCGAAGGCCAAGCTGAAGAGCAGCAATAAAGGAGTTTATCATTCTCCCGGAAGCAACAAGAGAGGAAACCGGCAGCAGGAACCGAACCGCCTCAGATGTAAAATCCCGATAAAGATACAGAGTAGTCAGGAAGGTGGAATCATCCTCTTTCTTCCGAGCGGTACAGGTCAACGCATGCTTGACTTTACCGTTCTTCCCCTGCACTTTCCCGCAGGATTTACACAGCCTGAATCCAGTCCGGGGTAATTCCTTCCCGGCAATGGAGACCTGCTCACCGAAAGG
>JAUXIK010000188.1 GCA_030620995.1 Candidatus Aegiribacteria sp. | reverse complement strand
AGGCGGAAGACCTGTCTTTAACAGCATGGGAAATCTCTGGTTCACAGCCGATGGATATCTTCATAAGAATGGAATATCAACCGGTATAGAGCTTGAATTACATACCATATCTGTTGATGCTTCCGGTACTCTGGTTGCATTCTGCGATAGCAGTGACAGAATCTGCATTCTAAATACCGACAATGGAAAAGTTTCGGTTCTCGCCTTCGGTTACAGATTCTACAGCCCTGTATTTGTGACCTTCGAGGATAATCAGTTAATTATATCCCCTACCCTCGAGGGTGAGATTGTAAAAGTGTCCCCTGCCGATGGTATATGTACATCTCTTGCGGAGGGCTCTCACCCCTTCTGGTGCTATGACAGAGAATCGATTCTCTACAGTGTGACCTCCGATGACGGAATCCGGATCACTTCAGGTGAAATATGGCTTGTATCCCTTGACGGAGTAAGTCAGCAAATTACATTTACCCCTGAAATTCATGAGATTCATCCCATAGTTGCTGACGGTACTGTTTACGCAATTGACGCCACTTCAGGCTTTCTGATTGCTATTCCTGACAGATGATACGCTTTCTTGTTCCTCTGTTTCTTATTGTACAGATCATGCTCGCCTGGTCAGTGTGCATCGATCCTGGACACGGAGGTTCTGATGATGGCGCTGTTGGTATTTACTACACAGAGAAGGAAGCGAACCTGGATGTGGCATACCTTGTCAGATCGTATCTTGAGCAGTTGCCCGAGTGTGAAATTGTTGCCATGACAAGGCTTACTGATGAGTACGTTTCTCTTGCAGACAGGGTTGCATATGCCAACGCGGGAGGTTATGACAGATTTATATCCATTCATCACAACGCATTCAACGGATCAGTTCAGGGAACGGAAACGTACTGCTACGGTGACGGTTTCTCCGAATCCTTCGATTTAAGGGATATCGTCCATCCTTATATTCTTGATGCATTCGGTTATATCGATCGCGGGGTTAAAACGGCCGGATTTTATGTAATTAAGTACACGGAAATGCCGTCGATTTTGGGAGAGGCTTCGTTCCTTGACTACATCGTTCAGTGGAACGAATCCTGGAGACTTTTAACCCAGTGGCAGGACCATGAAGGAGTCGAAGGCTGGGCTTACTGTGCCGGAGTATGTGAACATATGCTGTCACCTGTTACTCCCCCTTATTTAAGCAGAGTCGTCGACAATTCTTATCCGCTCTTTTCTACAGAAGGTCCGGGACAGTGGGATACTGGCTGTTTCGGCGTTCCTTTCGGCCCGG
>JAUXIK010000160.1 GCA_030620995.1 Candidatus Aegiribacteria sp. | reverse complement strand
ACTGATAATCTGGATGGAGGTCCGAAAAATAGATTAAGCGCGGTTCCGCCTTTCAGGACGAACACATCTGACAGGAAAGGGTGTTTGAATATGTCAATCAGAATATCTGTAAGACGTATAACTTTCTCCAGGGCATTATTCCTGAAGCCGGTTTTTACTGAGAGATGTTCGATTCTTTCTTTGTCAGGTTGCATGGCCTTCAAACTTCCCAAGTAGATTGTCAGGAAGAATTATGTTCCATCTCTTATCAAGCGAGCCGTTGCCATATGTTCCCGGAAGATATTGAGGGCTGATCGGTTTCCTCTGCTCTAATTTTCTTAGATAGCTGTTTGTAACTCCGAATTGCTCCATATTCTGGTTAAGAAACCAACCTACAGCAGCCCAGAGGTTTTTCTGATTGTACACTTCGAGTACTCGCACAAGGAGATCGAGATCCAGTACGCCAAAGCCTGAAGCTGATACTACAAGCTCTTCAAGACCACCTGAATGACATGGTTTACGAAATCCCTCAATCAGTGTTCTCTCCCGGCCGGTGACCAGCAGGTTCACATTTTTCCTTATGATTGTGCTTGTTCCGATATCAGGGCAGGCTTTCAGAGGCGATGGTGTACCCAGGAACCTGATGGTCGCATTTCTCATGTTGATATTTTTGTGCCTTGATGAACAGAAGACAGTGCAGTCTTTCCAGATGGAATGGCTGAATCCCATTAACTCAAGAGCAGCATGGTAGCAGAATATCCCTTTATCCCTTGCTGCCGCTGCAACCAGGTATCTGTCAGGTTCAAATACTTCTGCGTTCGCCCCATAAGGAACTACTGCATATACTGTCCTGGAAATGTTTACTATGCGGCATTTTCTCCGATGGTATTTTAATATATTGGAGGCGTCTGAAAGCCTGTTCTTACCATAATAATCGGCAAAGGACTGAAGAGTAAAAACCGGTGTAGTGCTGAAGAATTCTTCGGGATTCGGTTTGTGTTTTGTTTTCATAATGGTAAATATATTACCAATAACGCTACAAAATGTCAAGTAGTGAGCAATTTTCACCAATATCATTGAATTTGGAAGAGAAATTCAACCTGTCCTTCTACATTGGAAGGAAAACAGGACACCTGTTGATGCAGTGCTTGATGACCCTCCCTATGGTCTCAGGGAGGTGGTCCGCCTGCTGGGCCGTATGGCCGAAGGAATCCCAACGTAATTGAGTCATGAATAATCCACATGAGCAATGGCAGGAGATCATCAGACGACATAAGCCTCATGAATTGCATGGGGAACTCCGGTACAGATCTGTATACAAAACCAGAAGGAATTCCATCATGAATATGGACGGCGCATTTCTGTTTGGCGGAAGATACAACACTCCGGAAATCTTTGGTGCGCTATATTTATCTGACAGTTTTGAAGGATGTGCAGCTTCGGAGTTAAGGCAGGCTGAATTGATCAGTGAATGATTCTATGATGCTTTGCTTACAATATATCCGGTTTCCAATATGGTCTCAAGAAAACCGCTTCTATCCTTACCGGCAATCAGCAATACCGGTTCGATCCGGTCATCTACGGAACGACGCAGACGGTACAGACGAATAGCAAGATCAAGGAAATCGCCCACAAGTTCATCAACCACAACAGCAACATCCAGATCGCTGTCTTCCCGTGGAGTTCCATTAACATACGATCCGAACATTACTACACGGCTGGAAGGTAGTATCGAATACACCAGTTCAGCATACATTTTTACTTTTTCAAAAGCTGTTCTTTTATCCATATCATTAAATCCTCGGTGCGGTGTAATATGCTGGCTGTACGCTTATCCGTAAGGGATTGCATAAGTTGTTCTTTGTATGTCGGATACCGAGCCTCAATATTTAAAGGCTCCAATGTATCCAGCAGGTCCTTCTGTTCAGAAGATAGCTTATTATAAACATTGGATTTCCTGGAAAGAACGGTAAGATTATGTGTCATGGGTGGCCTGTCCTGAGTTACAGCGACATACAATGCCTTTAGCATTTTCTCAATAACCTGATGACACATGAATCCGACATAGAGGAATTTACCACCTTTCAGCATAAGGCGTGCTACATCTATATCGTAATCGGCAAGGTCAATCCAGTAGTCTATTTGTGAGTTGTGTTTCATAACACATCCACTATAGCATATTCGAACTGATGTTGCCACCTCAGAACCTGTTCATCCCCGGTATATCTGGCATTTGAATAACACTTGTCGAGAGGGTACTTATCAACCCTGCCGTCTTTCCGCTCCTAAAAGGTTATGATAATCTACATTATCTACTATAATCTTATTCACGCCGTCACCATTGAAGCGGGCACCGAAGCGCCCGTCTTACTCAACTCCTGCGTGCGTTTTAAGGTGG
>JAUXIK010000003.1 GCA_030620995.1 Candidatus Aegiribacteria sp. | reverse complement strand
TGTTAGGGGGCAACACCAGCATGAGTCTACAATTCAGGAAGAATGTAATAATCTTTTGCGGAGCAGTGGTTTTACGGACAGCATTGGTAATGATTGAGGTATTCTTTAACTTCACAGGCTTCGCGCTACATGCTACTTATGCAATTCTGATACTATCCATGTTTGTATTAATCTGGCTTGTAAATTACCCTGTGGTCGCAGTACTCAAAAACAAAGTACTTCAGTTTTTGTCGTGCAGTGGAATAGCTCTGCTGCTCACTGGCCTGTTTGTGCTGGCTACGGCAATCCAAGGGACACTTTTTAAGACCTTTATAAAAGGTTCTTTTTAACGCATTTTTACCCCTAGGGATTTGCTCTCCAAACGATTCATCAAAAACACCGCAATCACGTCATTCATCATGGAATTTGAACTTCAAAGGACAACAAGGCATTGTATCATACATCATTGATAATCCGCACTCTAATTCGTGTCAATCATATTTTTCAGTCGCAAAACAGGGAGTGTTAGTTTTCAGAACAATCTTCTCTTTTTCGCTGCTTATCTCAAGATCATCATTCGTTCTGTTTCAGACAAATCGCTCCCTGCTGTTAACTGATAGAAATAAACTCCTGAAGGAACAGGCTGGTTGTTTTCATCGGTGCCGTTCCAGAGCACTGAATGATAACCAGCGGGCTTATTTTCATTTACCAGTGTCAGCAACTTCTGTCCCAGTATGTTGTAGATGCTGAGGGTTACATCGGCATTAACCGGTAATTGATAACTGATGTTTGTTATCGGATTAAACGGATTTGGATGGTTTTGCAGCGAAAATGAAGAAGGGTTGTTACCTGCGCTGCTTGTGTTGTCAGAAGATATTCCGACAAATCCGCTGTTTGTGCAATACCAGACTTCATAATCATTACTTCCATAAAATCCCTCCAGAAATGCTATATAGCAAGCACTCAAAGAGTCAACGCTCAGGGATATATCTGTGGTATGCTCACTATTGCAGGTTATCTGTTCGGGATCCTCAAAACTGCCAGTACAATTATTCACATAATACAGCTCTTGAGAATCAGGGCTTCCAAAGTCCCCGCCGATAAAGGCAATATGGATATTATCTAAATGATCCAGCGCTATAGATGCGGGTCCATTCATACTGTTATCGTTCGACAAAACAAATGTGGAATCAAAACTTCCGCTTACATTATTAATGTAGTAAGCACCCCCATGGTATCCGGCGTAAGCAATATGAATCTTGTTTGAGGAATCGATCCCTACCGAACCATGCCACCGATAAAGTCCTTCGCTTACTGTTGTCAGACTATCGAAGGTTCCGGCAACATTGTTTGTGTAGAGGATATCAGCTCCGTTTTCAAATACAGTATGAACATAGTTGTCATTATCCAGAGCTATTGAAGGTCTAACGTAGCTTTTCCCTCCGGTTTCATCAGTAATTCTGGTCGATGATCCAAATGCTCCGCCCTCATTGTTTGCATAGTAAATATCCCAGTTACCATATTCATAGTACCCATATTTGTAAGCAATATGGGCAACGCCGGCAGGATCAATACTCAAGCATGAATGTTCAGGAACAAATACTCCAACATCTGTTTCTGTAAAACTTACCTGAATAGGGTCGCAGAAACTGCCGCCAATGTTATTCACATAGAATTCTTCATAATCATGACCATCGTATCCCTTGAAAGCAATATGTGCATTACCTGCCTGATCTATCCTTAAACATGGATACAGGTCATTAGTGTTATTATTGGTAACTTTTGCCGGTGTTCCAGTGGCTTCAGATAAGTAATAAATATCATAGTCACCATCGTTATTAGAACACCACGCAAAATGAGGATTGTCAGACGGATCTAAATCTACGGATGGCATTGATTCTGCGTAACTATTATCGGTCAATGGGAAGCTTTGCCAATCAGCCAAAGCTGAACCGGCAGAAACTAGAATTAAACCCAGCAGAAGACCTGTTTTCTTTAATTGCATTTAATCCTTCTTTTCTAAATCTTAGCATTAAGCAGTATCTTTTAACATCTTCCCGAATATAAGTATTGATATCCCCGCTCCTGCGGTAAGCCCTGTCAGAATGCGAAATATGTTGGTGCTTTCATATGCTGTTACGCTCTGAACAATACCATCTATAATCAGAGGAATGAGAAACAGTATACCGGTCCAGAACGGTATCCGAATGATTTTGGGATACATGAAAGAAATCCCGACAGCGAGGCCGAACCAGAAGGCGGTACACCTCGCGCAAAGGCCGCTCGTTCCCCAGGACATTTGTATGCATCTTTCAGGTAATCTGTGACATGTAGCGGACAGAATCGGGTCGAAGATCTCTCCGGTTTTTCCCAGGACAGGGAAAGTAACTGACAGCAGGAAGAATATAGCGGCAGGAACACCGAGCAGGAGCGCAAGGATAGTTCTTCCCTTCATGGTTGTCCTAACACGCTAACTTGATCATCAGTACACGGGGACACGCACCATAAAGTGGATGTCCCCGATAAAATGTTTAGATGTTAGGCCCGGCCCCCAAATGTTAAGGTTCGTCAATCCAGATAATCCTGGTCTGGTTGTCTGAAGTGATCTCACCAAGCAAAGATATATATTCCGTAACCGCGTTCATCAGAGTCACGCCGACAGGTACTGACTCATGCTCCAGCATGATATCGTAACCTATATTGCCAATGGCAAGGTAACCGGTGGTAACAAACCTGTAAATCCTCTCGGGATCGAATGGTTCGCCGCCTATCAGCATATCTTTTATCTTCTCTCCATCAGGCATCGCCTGATTTCTGTATGCTGTCAGACCACCGATCTCCATATCGCGACGACGTCCCTGCATTCCAGTCTCGAGGATTTCCTTGAGTTCAGCTCCGGTCAGTTCAAAGACGAAGAGATCCTCCTCAAATGGAATCGCCTGATATACAATTCTGGGCGTGATCAGCCCTCTGGGTATCGCGGCTCTGACGCCGCCCCGATTCATAAGAGCAACATCCGCTTCAGTACTCCAGAGCATTGCATCAGCTATGAGCCTGCCCATAGGATGCTCGGCGTTTCCCCTTGGTATCTGCTCGTTGGCCTCACCTATAACTTCATCCATCCCGGCTTCAGCTATTATTCTGAAATCTTCTATCAGATCCGCTATCTCCTGATCAGGCCAGAATTCATCATGGAGAAGGCTTATGTATTCCTCTCCTTCTGGAAGATCGTAGCCTATGAGTGAACCTGATTCAGTATCAATAGCCAGCCTTATTCTTCCGATACCTGTTCCATTGGCGTAACCCTGAACCACAAGAGTATGGTTCATCGGACTTACCCATGGTTCAGCAAAACCCAGATGAATATGTCCTGAGACGATAAGATCTATTCCCGAAACCAGGCAAGTCAGTTCTACATGGTTCATGCAGAAATCTTTGGTGTATTCCTCTCCGGCATTCCATGCGTCGTACACTCTCTCCAGGTACTTGTCAGTATCTCTGGGTTGTCCAAGATGTGAAACGAGAATAATCAGATCAGCTCCCTGCTCCTCTACTTCCGAAATGTACCTTCTGGTAATCTCCACTTCGTTGAGAAATATGTAATTCCCGAGAAGTTCAGGAGTAACAAGTCCGTATGTATCAGTCGTATTAAGTCCTATGAAAGCGATTTTCACACCTTCGAATTCCAGAATTACATAAGGCAGGACAGGCGCAGGTATTTCCCCTGTGGTAGAATCCACGAAGTTGCAGCAGATCACAGGAAAATCAGCCTGCTCGGATAGCTTAATAGCGTTATCGGCTCCATCATCAAAATCATGGTTGCCAAGGGTTATCATGTCATACCCGATGGCGTTCATCCATTCGATGATAAGCTTTCCACTTTCATAATTACCGGTGGGGGTTCCCTGGTAGATATCACCGGCGTCGATCAGAAGGCAGTACTCCCCGTTTTCCAGGCACTCTTCCCGGACTCCATCGACATAGGCGCTTATATATGCGCCCCCTCCTATCATCGGCGGAAAATCAGGATTGAGGAACGAGGCTTCCCTTGGAACGATTCCTCCGTGTATATCATTGGTATGCAATATATTGAGATATATTGTCCCGGCGCTGACCGGAAGAATGAATGCCAGCAGCAGAATTGGCAGCAGTCTTTTCACAATCTGCTCCCGCCTAGATATCAAACACACGGCTGATGGAGAACATGAGCCTTGTGTCTGTTTCCTCTATTGTCAGGCTGTCACCGGAGGTAAAGGAAGGTAAGCCGGTTATCTCTGTCTGTTTCCACCTGTCAGGGGAGAAACTGGCTCCCATATCCAGATTCCAATCACCTATGTGAAAACCCATCCCGGCAGTGAAGCTCATTCTATCCAGCGAACTGTTTATGGGAGAGCGATCGTACCCAAATCCAAATCTGGCAACAGGGCCGCCGGGAAGAGTGTTCTCAACACCGGCATGCACTCCCCAGGAGTTGAAAAGACCAAGATTTTCGTCCTCGTACTCCATTGAGCCGTCAGGGCTCCAGTAGAATTCACCTGTAAATTTTGACCTCAGGCTGTTTCCGGGAATGTAAATGGAACCAAACCTTACAGTCATGGGAATGTCCATATCATAATCGGTATCCGAGAAGGTGTTCCAGTATACAGGATCACCGGTTTCTTCTGGAGAGAAAGAAAGCGGCATCGGATATTCAATCGCTGCACTTATGAAAACTCTCCTGTCCGGCAAAAAAAGGATGGAACCCCTGGTTACAATACCCGAAACAGTCTCCTCGCGTTGGGAAAGAATTCCTTCCTGCGAGGGATCAACATGCGTTACTTCCCATGTTACATTCCTTGATCCTGTGATGTATCCTCCCGCAAATCCGAATGAGAAAACCTCGGATGGTGAAAAAGCGACTGCCAGGTCAAACTCGTTCTTGATGCCGGATATCTCCAGGCTTTCCTCGCCTGTTTTCACATAGGAATCGTCCCGCACAGTTCTTCCATAACTGTAAGTGAAAGTGCCTGGAACCCTCCATCCGGCGGCAAACGAAAACGCCTCAGGAAGTCCTGCAATATTCCGAAAAGCAACTGCGGCACCGCCTGGAACAAAAGATAGATTCTTGTTGAAAGCATATTCGGATTCACCGATTGAACTGCCGAAAATGTCATAGACCCTTCTCGTTCTTTTCTCAACAAAGTAATCCAGACCCGCCGCGATTTCCACCTGAAGACCTTCTTCGGCAATTGCCAGAAGCGCGGGGTTCTCAAGAACCCCGAGAGCGGATACATCAAGAAAACCGCAATTTCCCATACCGAGCGCACTGGCTGAACCGGGCGTACCTATTTCACCAAGCCACATAACTTCTGGAAGCCCGGCAGTTATCGCCAGTAATGATATTATTCCTGCTGCAATGATATTCATAGTTCCTCCACCCTACCAGCGGAAATCAAGCTGACATCGGATGCCATAATCTGTTACATGATCGTTGAAATCCCTCACCGGACTGCTCGGATCACCTTCGTAATAAAAGCTGTCATCAGGATCAGGCCTGTAGAGACCGGTGCGGGGATAGAAAGTGTCCTTTCTGAGTATCCTGAGCCTGAGCTGCAGGTTATCAGACAAAATATTCTTGATGGTTACATAGAATTTGGTTCCATCTCCATCAAGAAAATCTATTCCAGTATCTTCGAACTCCCACTGACTCATACCGTCCGTGGACCATAGAGTTGTTCCTCCAAGAACAGACAGATTCTCACTGAAGTTGTGCTCCCATCTCGCGGAGAGGTAACCACCGGACAGTAGCCGGTCATCACCGTATCTTGGATTCGGAGTAAGTTCAACCATCCCGTACCGGAGCCTGACATCAAAATAGTCATGTCCGGTGGGAAGGAAAAAGGTTCTGAAGGTGAATTCCTGTGTACGCGATGTGGTTGGAATCACGTCATGCTTTTTGGTTTTCTCCTGATATTTGCATTTCAATCTGAACCTGACAGGGAAATCAGGTCGATACTCTATCTCCCCCTGGAATCTGTAATTATCAAATCCCCATGGCAGAGAGCGCCATATATCAAGATACACTTTTGTAAATGTTATGTGCCTGCTGATCTGGAAGCGGCTCTCAATGTAGACACCCTCTTCGGGTTTTGGGGTCGGCCATTCCGCAAGCTGCGAAGTAAGCGGGTCGTTGAGATAATACGGTTTCTCAAAAACGGTATCATCGTATCGGAGCTGTTCCGCAAATCCACGGTTGTATGGATTAGTAAAGCCGATATCGTAATGTCTCCATATACCCAGCAGATAGAAATAGTCATTCTGCCACCTGGCCCTTGCGAGCGTGGCAATCGACTCGTTATCCTGCCGGACGAATTCTCCTTCAAGGCTGAAATTATCCAGAATCGTCTGAGCCGAGAATGCAAGATAAGAGGATGAATTCCCTGCTGTAAGAATGTCGTATTCCGGGCAGTCCCAGAGCTGCGCGTCACCGGGAATATCCAGGGCTTCTGAGTCCGGAATGAGAGAATCACTGTAGGAAATGTTCATGGCGCCTGCACCGATCGCGGTCCCGCATGGAAGGATCCCTCCAAGGTCAAAGAAACCGTATCCTCCATAAGTTGTTTCCTTTAGCACGTCAGCATACGGAGAAGTACGCGAGGAAGACATTATCAGAATATTCGGCGTTCCATCGATATCCCTTATGGCATCTCTTGATGCCGCTGAATAGAATCCGTATCCAAGAAAAGGTCCTTCATGCATTTCCACGGCTCCACCGACCAGGGCAAACTGACGTGTTGAGGTGAGATCGGGATAAAGTCCCCATGTACCGTACGTAGAGCGGTACCAGAGCTCATCGGAATTGTTCACCATCAGTCCCTGACCCAGTGACAGATTGTAATTTCCAAGTACGACCTGGTTCACAATACCTATGTTCTCTATCGATACAAAGACTTTGGCGACATCGAACCTTTTGTTAAGATCACCGAGATCCATATCCGAGAACAGATCAAATCCGGCTGTGGAATTACTTCCCCTGGAGAATCTGGTTCCACCCCGGAATCTGTCTCCGAATCCGACACGAACCCTGTGCTCCCAGCCGGTCACGTTCTGTGCTCCGAGAAGCTCTTCGTACTCGCTGTCAAGTCTTTCAGCCCAGGCAACGCTGTCTGCGTCAGAATATCCTCTGTCACCTGTGTCTATGTCGTATTTCGCAGATCTGAGACTGTTGAGCATTTCATATAGTCCATCCTCATCAGACGATCTTCCGTCACCACCATCTACGACGACCCTGTAGCCGCCGAAGAAATCCATAGAACTCAGGTCAAGTTCGCGGGTTGAAACGTAATCTCGCATATTCCTGTAGCCATAGTAACTCAGGTAATCCGCGTTTCGGAGTGAAGTAACGCTCGAAACAGAGCCAAGGGTTTTCAGTCTTCGCTCAGCAGCTACCGCATCGATCAGACTTACCCTGTCCAGACTTCTCAGCTGCCACGAGGTTGCTGAATTAATCGGCAGAGGGTGCAGAAGGTAATGCTCCCAAAGATCTACAGCAGCATCACCAGGGCCGTCCTCGGTGGCAAGTCTTTCCATTATTTCCAGTATATCGCTGGAAATTCTCCCTTCAGAGGGTGGGACAATCACGCAGTTACCGCGAAGCCATTCCAGTTCAACGGCTGTGAAACTGCTTATTTCCATAACATCGTAAATACTGAGAAGTCCCCCTGTTTCGTAAATGAAATCATAGAGGTCAGAGGCCTGCTGAGAATTCAATCCCTCAAGCGCCTGCAGTTCCTGAAGAGATGCGGTATTCAGATCAAACCCATTCGGGACAGACAGTCCGACAGCAACAGCCAGTATTAAACTAGAAACCATAAGTCACCCCGGCCTGGTGAGTCAGGTCGAGCTGAGGATGCGTTATTACGGCGTATTCCACTGTAATACCTCTAATTGTTGTATTCAGCCCTCCGGATATTGAGACCGGATTACTCTGAACCCCTGCCAGGATATTTATGGAGCCAAGGGGAAGAGCCTGGCCTACATGTATGCGTAGACCATTGAAATCCCTGGAGAAAGTCAACGCTGAAATCATTCCGGTGACCGGTTCGTATCTGAGACCTGCGTCTATTCTTCTCCGGAGATATTCTCCGCTCTCACCAAGTCTTGCCTGGAAAGGATTTCTGATAGAAGCGGCCAGCATCCATCTTCTGTACATTCTAACCTGAAATCCCGCATTGACCGCAAAAGTGCTCGCGCTCCCGTACTCGGAAACACCATCAGCAATAACAGCTCTGCAAAAAACAGGCTGGAGACCGAAAGACATATCATCGGTGAGCATTCCGGCAAAGGTTATCGCTGCCATCTGTTCATTGTAGAGATCACCTCCGAAATAGCGAAGACTTGCTCCGCATACCCAGGATTCACTAATCGGAAATGCTCCATCGATTCCGTATGTTCCAAAATCCATGTTCGTAAAAGGGAGCCTGCCCGATATGGTTATGGATGGTGATGTGCTTCCCGCTATGGATGCGGGGTTGAAAAGAAGCGCTCCGGTTCCATACAGTACAACTCCCGTTCCGCCCATGCCCTGCGAAGTGATCCCTATTTCCATTTCCTCAAACGCCGCCCACGACTGCCCCGCAATTATCAGAAGGGCAAACAGAACCGTAATCGTTTTCAAATACATTATTGCCACCTCAATTCAGGGGAGCTGCTACGACGATTGTTTCAGTCGTTGTGTAGCGTTTTCCGTCAGTGTCCATGCCCTCAAGGAGAACCAGATAGGGTCCGAGTGGAAGAATCTTGCTGTAATCGTCTTTTCCATTCCACTGAACAACATCACCGGCTGGACGGGATTCCGCGAGATGAGTCACGGCTCTTCCGGATCTGTCAAAAACAGTAAGAGTAAATCGCATTCCGGCAGGACCGCCGTATTCAATATTAACGGTTTCCCCAAGTACCGGAGCGAATGGATTATCGGTAAGAACAGTAAGATGGAAACCATCATAGATCGATGGCTGGTATATTTCAAGATCGGTCTGATACCTTGGAAGTAGCTGGTACCCGCTATCGTAAGGAGGTTCTGAATCGTATTGCCCGCCGATGCCAAGCATGAACAGACGGGTACCGGCACCGATATTGGAAACACTGATGCCGGTAGATTCGTTTACACGGATGGCAACGGAATTCTGTCCGTTCCAGACGTTGAAGTTGTATCCGCCCCCCGCAGACTCAGGATCATTGGCTACTGTGACCCATTGGGAAAGCGAACTGTTTCCCAGAGCGAGAAGCTGACCTTCGATGCTTTCTGAAACTCCCTGATTCAAAGCCAGCTGAAGTGGCTGAGGTACACCGGGATGATCGATATATACAAAATCCGAAGGCGAATCGGGGGATATCTCGGTAAGACCGTTGTACTGCTTGATCTCTCCGGTTATTCTCCATTCATCCCCTGCTTCGATTGCTCCGGGGCTCGCGGAACTGTACGCGTATACATTGATTCCAGCTGTTTCATCCTGAACATAGAAACTAAGCCCCGTCGTGGAGAACAGTGTTCCCTCACATGTCGCGACCCCCTCTATGGTGAGGATTTCACCAAGGTGATCGGGAATTCCATCACCGTCCAGATCTTCTCTGGCCTCGGCAATCGAAACCGTCTGGGCACCAGCTAATCCGGCAAACAGGATTAACATCAGAACCGGGAAACTTCTTATCATCGTCTCCCCTTTCACGAGTGAATTATCTGTCAGTCAAGTTCGGAACCAAGTTCAGCATCTGCAAGGGTGGCAGCTCTGGATAGAGCTTCCTCAGCACTCATTCTTCCATAGAGAGCGATCTCCACCGCCTCTGAAAGAAAAAGCCTGCCATCATACCAGAATGTCTGCTGTGGTTCGAACTGCGCGTATTCAATCTGAAGCATCACGTCCTCAAGACCGGGATACTCCTCAAAACGCTCCTGTATTTCAGGTTCCTCGATAGAACTCCGTGTGGCGGGAATATATCCGGTGGCAGCACTCCATCTGGCCTGCTGACGGGATTCTGTGAACCATTTGATGAATTCCCATCCTGCTTCGACTTCAGCAGAATCTGATTTGAAGAGAATAACATTCGTTCCTGCTATTATTACAGCCTGTTCTCTGTAAGCCGGAAGTGGAGCTATCCCCAGTGTAAAAACATATTCTCCGTTTTCCTCCCGACGCTGAAAGGTCTTTTCCATAAATGCCAGCGAAACCGTAGATCCCTGTACGATGCCAACGAGACCCTCCGCAAAATCGTTCTGATGTGTATAACCGGAAGAAATCCTGGCGGAACCATCGGTATGTATCAGATCTATCAGGAATTGAAGAGCTTCTATTCCAGCCTGCGACGCAAATGCAGTTCGTGATCCGTCTTCTGACAGCAGGGATCCGCCACCCTGAAGCAGAAGGTTTTCGAACATACCCACACTCGGAGTAAAGGCTGTTCCCCATCGATCTACATCGTCAAGCAGATCACCATCATTGTTACCATCATTGGTAAGAGAGATCAGCAGTTTGCGGTATTCATCTCTTGTTTCTGCGGGCTCAAGATTCAAGCTGTCCATCAGTTCAACATTGTAATAAACAGCCTGCGCGCTTTTGTTGAAAGGAAAACTGTAGATTCGTCCGTCAAACGTATTATTCAGCCTGAAAACAGGAAAGAAATCGTTATTCCATCTGTCAGTGATGTCCGGTGTATCAAGTTCCATGAGGGAATCCAGAGGTACAAGGGCATTACCTCTTATCAGCTGAGATGTCCAGGTTTCGTAGGCCTGCGCAACAACAGGGGTATCACCAGCCATGACGCTTGCCAGTATCTTCTGGCAGAGAGCTCTGTAATTCCCCATACTGACAGGAATAACTTCGATATACGGATGTGTTGCATTGAACTCGGTTACAAGTGAATCTTCCATGAATTCACCCAGAGGTCCACCCATTGCATGCCAGAATAGAACCTGAACAACATTGTCATCGGCATGTTCGTTATTACCACATGCGAGCAGAATCAGGAAAAGGAAAAGTAAAAGAATATGGTGTCTGATAAGATTAACCCCCCTGAAATATCCAATTGAAACTCATGGAGTATAATACCTGAATGACTCTCCTACCAGACAGTATTTACAGTAAAACCAGGTTAGTCTTTCTGGCAGCACTTCCCTGAGGCGCAACTGTCCGGTTTGCTGTCAGATCCGCAGCAGCTCGATCTGGAATTAGCATAGTCAGTTGCGTGAAATCCCGCTCCTTTGAAGATAATACCGGATCCGGCTCCGATAAGTCGCTCTACTTCGCAGCCGCATTCAGGACAGGTTTTGATTGAATCATCACTCATCTTATGGAACTTATCAAATTTGTGTCCGCACTTTTTGCATTTGTATTCATATGTTGGCATTTTTTAATCCTTCTCGGTTTTCTTCTCTAATTATCTATCATGATAATCGCCCCTGCAGGACATATTCCGGCGCATGCACCACACCCCGCACATCCCTTCGAAACAGCGGCTGCCCGATTCCTTCGAACTCTGATTCTTCCATAATAACAGATGGATTCACATTCACCGCATCCCTGACACAGTTCCTGTTTGACGAAAGCCCTGCGCAAAGGATGAGGTTTCTTCCAGATTCCTTTTCCGGGATAACCGTCAGCTGTGTCCCGCTTGAAAAGGATGTCCAGAAAACCCATCTTCCTTTCCTTTCAGAACTTATACAGGCAAAAATCATTCCAGTTAATATGCACCTATTATTAACTTATTGTCAACAACTTACAATCCCAGTCATTTACAGAAAGCACGAATGGTGCCAATTTGACATAACAGATGAATCTGCGGATTAACATTGATCTGTTTATCCGCGTTGTATGATCGTGCTGACTCCTTATTCAGATTTACTGAATTAAGTAAAACACTATTAAGACTTCAATGCTAAAAACTTAATAAAGAAAGTGTTCTCCCGCAAGCTCCTTCATCGAACTGATTTCTACTCACATAACAGGAAGGCTCATTACCGCTTATTCCGGGATATTCGCTAGCCAATTATCGACAACTGATATATATTAAATCAGTTAAATGATTCTGATTGGTGTATGATGTTTGAAATTGTAGCTATATCATATTTATAAGAACATCTGATATCAGTCAGATGATCTGAAATAACTGTTACAGAGCCGCGAGCGATGTAATAACCGGGTGAATCAGCAATATTGGCAGGAACGTCGGAAATAACGCTATTCAATCTCCGGTGGTTCTTTATCGGCAAGCTCACTGACCTGAGATGTTGTTACACCCTCACGAACAGCTGCTATCAGTCCGACAAGGATTATCGGAATGAACTGCGTAGTGTGGAAGAGTAATGCGAATATTCTGGTGTTTTCAACTGTTATTCCCACAAGACCAGGCAGTACAAGCACAAGGGCTCCGTGTACCGTTCCGGTTCCGGCAGGGGTTGGGATGAGCATTCCAAGGCCGGCCAGAATCAGTACAAGCAGAGGATAATACCAGAGTACCTCGAGATGCATTGCCCTGAATACCGGCAAAACCGAAAGAGCAAGCATTCCCCAGATAAGGAGTGAATAGAATACCACCTTAATGATCTCTCTCCAGTTCTTCAATACTTCAAGGCCGTGAGAAAAGGAAACAAGCAGACGCTCGATTATTTCTGAAAATGATTTTAGTCTGACCCATCTGAAAGGAGCGGAGATCGCTCCTGCTGCCTGCTCCTTCCACTTCCGAAGAGAAATAAGCATCAGGAGAACGACGAAATAGAGTAACGCGGCGCCAATCAATCCAAGCCTGATAGCAGTATCAAGTTCCGTCCACAGTACAGCCAGAACAATAAGAGTCATGGTGGCCAGAGTAAGCCCATCGAATATCCGTGCGAGTACCACGGTGGCAAATGAGGATGCTCCGGGTACTGAAGTCCGCCTTGAAAGGAGAAGAGCTCTGAGGATTTCGCCAACTCTTCCGGGAAGAAGGGCATTCACCATGAAACCTGTAAGAAGAGGTCCTGACGCATCTTTCATTGAGACTTTTTCCATCGGGGATAGAAGCAGGCGCCATCTTATGATTCTGAAGAAATAGCTCATGGCGAGCGGAGGGAGAATAAGAAGGAGTACAGGCCAGGACATCTCCCCGAGAGCGGACATAAGCTGAGCCATGTCCATTTTTCGGTAAGTGAGAAATAGAGCGATTCCGGCTATTATTATTCCTGGTATCAGGTGTTTCCAGACAGCATGTTTCTTCAAATCAGTGCCTGCTCCTGATGTAATCTGCGCATTTTCTTTCAACTGCCGAGCATATGGCATGTCCTGCTATAAGAAGCTCTTCCTGTATGTGACTGGTCTCTGTGGAAGTTGCTTTTACGGCAACATCGGCCCTTCGCGCGATGGCTCCTCCATCACTGCCAGTGAAACCTACGATCTTCATGGACTTTCTTCGTGCTTCCTCAACAGCTTTTATTACGTTTCGCGAACGTCCGCTCGTCGATATGGCAATCAGAACATCTCCGGGTTTCCCCAATGCCTGCAGCTGCCTGGCAAATATCTCTGAAAAATCGTAATCATTAGCTATGGATGTAATAATAGCAGCATTGGCAGTAATCGCTATTGCTGGAATAGCATCCCGATCAAGACGGAAACGGCCGATTAGTTCACCTGCCAGGTGCTGGGCATCAGCAGCACTTCCGCCATTTCCGCAGAAGAAAATCGTTCCTCCGGAAAGAACTGATTTCACGCATAGATCAGATGCCCTTTCTATCATTTCGCTGTCAAGCAAGGCAATCGAAGCCTTCGCGGCTTTGATGTATTTCTCTATTTCAGTCATTTCCTTATCCTCCATCTTTCAACCGCGTCCCACACTGTCGGCAATTCCAGGCCTCTGGATGTGGCCAGTACTGAACAGGCAGGTCTTGGAGCGTCAAGATCAAGCTGTGCCCAGGTTATTTTCTGAATTGTGCCGTCTATATATTCCGCAAGCCTGGTTGCCAGTTCGAAAGGAGTCACCCCCGGATTGCTGGCAAGATGAAAAAGACCCGACCTTCCACCAATGATAATCTTCAGAACTGCCCCGGCAAGATCAGGCGCGTAGGTCAGGCAGGCAATCTGATCCGTGACAGCTGTGATCAGGACGTTTTCCGACAGCATTCTCCAGAAATGCGGAACCATTCCCTTCGATTCGGAGAACAGCCAGGAAGTTCTTATGACAATGTTATCGGCATGTGCGCTCAGAGCTTCAGATTCTCCCTGAAGTTTACTCTCTCCATAAACATTAGCTGGTGAGGGAGTATCACCCTCAAAAAACGGTTTCCTGCGGTCAAAACTGCCATTGAAGACATGATCGGTTGAGAAGGTCACCAGTTTCCTGCCGGTGCGGGCAAGATTGCTGACTCCGTCTCTGTGTACCCTGTAGGCCAGTTCGGGTCTTCTCTGACAAAGATCAACATCCGTAACAGCGGAACAGTTGATGATCCACTCCGGATCGGCTCTGTCAACTGCTCTCTGAACCGATTCCGGTTCAGCGATATCAACTTCAGGAAGATCAATTCCTTCCGCTTCATTTCCCAGCAGATCCAGAAATACGGAACCCAGCTGCCCATTTACACCGGTTATCAGAAATTTCTTCTTCACTTTCCCTCTTGATTCAAATCAGGTCGTCAACGGAAGCTTCGGTAATTCACAGTTGTTCAAAACCATCTCAGGTATTTTTCCCGCAAGCAGATTGTAAGCACCTGGAGCCACTCTGTCTACCTCATGTTTTAATTCTTCTGAAAGCAGTTTGTCACCGGGGTGATGGGCATCCGAAGAAAGAACGTGAACCATCCCGGTTTCAATAAGTCTCCAGGCTGTTTCAGCTGTCACTCCTGTTCCTGAAAGGCTTTTAGCGCAGACCTGAATACCCACTCCCAGTTCTGAAAGCCTGCCTATTCTTTCCGGACGAGTCCGGCACCATGAGTATCTCTCAGGATGGGCAAGCAGCGGCCTGTATCCCTGTTTCAAAACAGCTCTGATTCTCAATAGAGCAAATATCCATGGCATACTGAATGAATGTTCAACCAGAACCCAGGATGTTCCCGGAAGGCAAAGAACATCAAGAGCGTTCGCTGATGGTCTCCACCTGTCAAGCATGACCTCTCTTGCGGCAAGGACAGAGAATTCATCCTCTATTCTCAATCTGTTGGCAAAGGAAAGAAATTCAAGTATTCTTTTTGACTGAGAACTGAATACTCTTCCGCTGGTCGAAAGACGAAAATGAGGGGTTGCTACTAAAACAGCGGGACGGGTCATCTGTTCTTTCATCTGACGGAGAAGCTGAGTGGATTCTTCCCAGGTTGCAGGGCCATCATCAACACCAGGAACAATATGACAGTGAAGGTCTATTAACTGTTGAATGATGCCTCCTGACCGGGTGGATGACTGAATACTGTTGGAGGGGAATATAGCAACGGTGATGAGTATTGTAATATCCGTCATTCTTTTTATCCTGATTCTTGTTCCCGCAGCGCAGGCGAATGAGACCCAAGCTCTTGAACGCCTGATAGATGTTGTATCAGGTCTTGAGGAACTGGGAGATGAAATGATCGGCGAACCTGTTACGGGAAGCATGTTCCTGGGAGACACGGTCTCTCGCGAACTGATATTCACCCGGGAGTATATGTACTTTCTCTACATCTGGTCAGATTCATATTTCAACATCATGGAGTTCTGGTTAGAAAATCCTTCAGGTGATATTCACAGCATAGCTGATGGGGGTAACGCAACTCTTGCTGTTTTCCCTGACTCAACGGGAAGATGGATACTCAAAATACTTCTCCATGAAGGAGCGTTTTCGGATTCGGCATCATATGCAGCTGCTGTTTTCAGAGCGCCTCGATATATCAAGTACTTTGACTCTGAGTGATTTTCCTGATCAATTGCTCCGATTCTATCTGAGGAAGAATCTTAAGAACAGCTGATGAATCTTTCCTCCCGTGCAGGATAATATGACCTGCCGGCTTTCCTTCAGAACCCACCGGTTGAAGTATCTCAGGAGCAATTCCTGCTGACTGACACCCAAGGATCATTTTCGGCAGAAGAGCAGGTCTGTTGATCATGATTAACACCCCCCCTGAAATCAGCAGATGTGCGGAGGCTCTGATAAAATAGTAAAGGAGCAGATCTGAACCTGACCTGGAGATGCGTCGCGTTCTGACAGGGCTGCTCCTGCCGGATGTGTTCCGTCCGAATGGAGGATTCATAATTACCGCATCGGCTATCGCGCCGGTAAGAGTACGTGGAACTGCTTCAACACTGCAGCATATACCTGCCAGATCAAGCTGTTTTCTCCGGATTTCAATAGAACCGGTCATCATTCGAAGCAATTCTATCTGAACGTCAATTCCGATCCATCTGCAATCCGTATTCAGGGTGGAGGATGCCAGCATCGCGCCACCGCTTCCGCAACCGAGTTCGATCACGACTGAACCGGGAGAAACATCAAGAGAACATGCGAGAAGCAGAGTATCCGTTGTCACAGATGTCATCTGATCCTGATACATTCTGATATCGCAGGGAAGGCGGGTGTTCTCAATACGAAATTCCAGCTACCTGTAAGTAGCCTTGGCTACACCCCATGTGTATTCGGTGTAATCCTCCGGCCTGTAATCGAACCACTTCTTTATCGACCATAATCCGTAATTGTCCTCAATCATGAGAAATATCACACGTCCTCTGGCCGGGTTGTCCCATCCGCAATACTCACTGCCTGCGGCTACAATTTCATAGTCCCGATATATCTCGGCTGAATCGGATGGAGCCGCTGGATCCGGATGCTCGGCAACAGTGTTCATGATGAAGGACGCCTTGGTGGAATCCGGGAATCCTGACCCTTCGACCGCGGCAAAAATATTCAGTACTGTGTTCTGCTCAACTTCATAGTCCCAGTTACTGAAATCCCATGATGCTCCAAACTCTGCTATGTCGACATCATCAGCCAGAAACATATAGGAGGAATCACAGCATGCCATGAACATCGAGATGGATCTGCCCTTAAAGGAGTTCGAGAGGTTCAATACCACTGTGGAAGGGGCGTATGGCTGATACCAGGGAATGTCATCATCGGGATTTGGATACTGCGGGTTTCTGGGATCAAAAAATGAACATGAAGCGATAAGAAGCATGGCGGAAACGGTTGACAGAATGAGCAGAATTTTCATTTATTCACCTTCAGTTCAGAACTGGTAATTAAGCCCGACAGCAGCCCTCCAGTAACTTGGTCTGTCATCCCTTGAATAAAAAGTTTTTGTCACGCGGAGAGACAGAATTCCATTATTCAGGTTCATTCTCGTCCGCAGCCCGACATGGTGCATGTGTTCGATCAGCGAAGGATTACCGGAAGCTATATAGTTTCTCTGAGAGTACTCCCAGGCATAGTTTGGAGTGAGCCCGATTTTTCCGCCGACGTGAAAACCCATATTCAAGGTAATGGTATTGTTGATTATTTCCTCGGATCTGCTGAAAACCGAGTTGTCAAAACTTCCCTGATCCTGGAATCTGAATGTGTTGGAGACACCCAGGGTAGTACTGTCTTCTGATACTCTCAGAAATGATGTTGTTGAAACAAGTCTTCTGAACAGCAGGTCTGATCCTGAAGTACCAATCTCCGGAAAGAGAAATGTCGTGTAATCAGCGCTGATCTTGATTGATTCCTGCAGCGTCCAGTTGCCCCCCGGAAAATACCTGAATCCGGGGTTGAAACTGTACGTAGATGAAATCTTGCTGTTCGCGGATTGCTCCGCCATCAGATAAACAGTCTTCCTGCTCTGTCCCTGGATACTCGCGTCCAGAGTTACTCTACTGCTCAGCGGAATCTCCGCGGAAAGTGAGAGAACTTCCCTCAGTTCATCACGATCATTGTTATCTCTGTATTTATTCCCAGCAAAATCAGTCCATTCTCCGAATGTATCAAACCTGTAGAGCTGAATAAGCCGCTGAAATGTAATCCGGCTGTCCCCCGGTGTATACTGAAGGCTTGATGAAAAGACTCTGTCATCGCTGATATCGTATATATCGAAAAGTGTTGAAACTCCGGTAGCTGTGCGTTTTCTATCGTTACGACTGATGGAACGTGAGAGAGACATGGTTAGAGAAAGATTATCAATTATCTGATATCGCAAAGAGGAAGAGATATTTCGCCTTCTCTCCAGCCTGTCACGCACATCTCCCTCTGAACTGCTGGTATCAGGATCATCCTCTTCCCAGAAACGATCCATGTAATCCCATCCTGTAACAAGTTCCATACTCAGATACTCAAATGGAGTCGGTATCACAAAGGACAGGTCACTGTACCAGTCATCCTGCCAGAGACACTGGGCAGAATCATGATATGCGGTAGACTGCCTTGATGCTCCAGCCTGAGCGGTAAGATTGCCGCCGTTGAAAACGTGCGGAAATCCGTAACTCAATCTGGCGGTAAGCTGATCCCTTCCCGTATCCGTCTGATGTCCAAGCGTTCTATGCTCTCCAAATTCAAGGCTCCCGTTAAGAGTACTGAAAATATTTTTGCTCAAGGAGATGTCGACACTGCTCACCCCTCCATGATCATGACCTGTCACTGTGCTGTCTCCGGATGGGTTCATGTAATCCACAAAATGGGCTCCAAGTTTCATATCGATCGAGAGCCACGATGTCGGGGAATAACGTATCTGACCGGAAGTGGTGTTATTCAGTTGATCCCGGATTATTGAGCCATATCTCTCTTCAGTGCTGATGTTTCTGGAGAGATTTATCCCGAACTCCAATCCGGATCTGGGACGAAAGGTCAGACTCGCGGATCCGACGCGACCTTCAAGAAATCTATGAAGGTCCAGATTCTTATTGGCCGAAAATGAAGCGCTGGCATTCATTGTGATCCTGGATGTGAGCTGGTGCATCAGGGATATCGAATTAGTTAGTTGACTGCTTTCCTTGAATTGCTCAAGACCGATGTCATATCCCACAGAAATAGCGTTGAGTACTGAAACAAACAGAATAAGCAGTAATACCGCGGATTTCTTCATTGCAGAATTTCTGCGAGTCTGACAAACATCTCGGGCTTTAACTGCTCTGCCCTCAGACCCGGGTCGATTCCTGCCCTGGCCAGAATTTCCAATGACTGATCACGACCTAAAACCGGCGTCAGATTGTTGAGAATGATTTTCCTCCTGGAAGAAAAGGAAATACTTACAATTCTTCTGAATTTACTGAACAACTCGCGAGAAACCATCGGCTCGGTTCGTCTCTCAAGAACCACAACCCTTGAGTACACCGCCGGAGTCGGGTAGAAATCCTCCGGTTCAGCATCAAGAAGTGTACGTACAGTATAATACGGCCATATCTTCAAGGCCAGTTTTCCGTACTGCTTTCCCCCGTCTAACGTAGACAGCCTTATGGCAACTTCCCTTTGAAGCATCAGGACAGCCTTCTGCACCTGATCAAAGCCCTCCTCAAGCATTCTGAAGAGTATTGGAGAGGATATTGAATAAGGAAGATTACCCGCAACCGTATGAAACGGAAATCCAGGTAAAGCCTCAGGATTCACGCTGAGTATATCGCCTCTTGTCACTGAAAGGGCTTCACCTTTGAACCTTTTCCGCAGAACATCCACCATTTCCGGAGAAATTTCCACAACGGAAAGAGATCCACAGCGGCCAAGCAGTTTTTCAGTAAGAGCGCCTAAACCGGGACCTATTTCAAGAACGCTTCCAGACGTTGAGACTTCCTCAGCGATTCTGCACGCGATATAACTGTTCAAAAGAAAACTCTGCCCGAGTTGCCGATTCGGAGTAATCCCTGCTTCCTTCAGAAATCGGCGGAGTTCGGTGATAAACATTACCCTCTGATCCTTAGTGGAAGATTGATCTTCAAAGCATAAGCAGCAACTGATTTCATATCTGCTCCCGGATAACGAACAGCTGTAAGCCTGGTTCTGCATATTTTCCTTGAAATCTGAATGAATTTCTGCAGATTGTCCCACGCTGAATCATTCTCTGGAATACATATGGCGTTGTATTCATCCATATCAGACGCGTTGAGGCTTACACTGACATCATCAAAAGGTTCGAGAAGCCTGAGTATTTCTTCAGAAGACAATCTCTCCAGACAGAGACCATTCGTATTAAGCCGAACGGAGAAACCTTTTTCAGAGGCTGTTTTCGCGAGAGCGAGCAGAAGCTCCGGTCTCATGGTTGGTTCGCCGTATCCACAGAAAACGATTTCTTCAGCCCATTCCGGCTGAAGCGTATCGACAATGTCCTTGAGTCTCCTGGAAGAAGGCTCTTCATGGTGCTTCAGATAGTACCCTCCTATGCCGTCGGTTCTGTCTCTGATACAGAAACGGCAGTGATTTGTGCATCTGCCTGTGATATTCATATATATCCTGTTATAGAGCATGTATACAAGATCCGTTCTGGGCACAGGCGCGAGCTGAAAAGCACGAAGCGAATTATCAAGAAGTATCTTTGAAGCAGAAGGTATATCCATATTCCACAAATTTGCCAGAACCCCGGCTGTATGTATAACATAGCAAGGTTCATTTCTTTCCCCACGAACGGGCTCAGGCGTCAGGTAAGGAGCATCTGTTTCAACAAGAACCTGTTCTTTCGGCAGCAAACCTGCCAATTTTCTGAGTCTGTCATTCCGCCTGTATGTGAGCGGACCTGCGAACCCGATGAAAAAACCTCTATCAGCTGCCTCTTGAGCAACCTTATCCGGTCCGGTATAGCAATGCATTATTACCGGCACTCCGGGATTTTCGCCCAGAACCGTCAGGACATTTTCCTCCGCATCTCTGGAATGCACTATCAGTGTCAATCCGAAAACTTCTGCCAGGTGAATATGTTTCTCGAAAAGCTCAACCTGAAGCAAAGGGGAAACTCTCTTATGAAAGAAATCCAGTCCTGTTTCTCCCACAGCGATAACTCCGGGACATAGTACTGTTCTTGCAATGTCAGTGAACATATCAGCAGAATAGAGATCTGCTTCATTCGGATGGGTTCCGGCAGCGGCGAATATCCCCTGATATTTCCCGGATAATTCTGCAGCCTTCCGACTGCTGTCCGGTGATATTCCCGGAACCATTATCCGGGTAACATTGAACTTGTCTGCATTTGAAAGAACACGCTCAAGATCATCATTGTATCGCTCATCGCAGAGATGGCAGTGTGTGTCGAAAAAACCTACATTCTCCAGATCAGATCCTCCCTGGCGGGTCCTGTGGAAATTGCTCTGATGGGTACTTCGATAAGCTGCTCAATGAACAGCACGTACTGTTTCGCGTTTTCAGGCAGGGCTTCCCAGTTCCGTTCTCCAGAAATATTTTCCTCCCAGCCGGGCATAGTCTCGTATATTGGAATATGATTCCCCAGTCTTGCGCCTGTTTCGAACAGTGTGAGATCTGTTTCCGGGTCAAGCTCATATTTCTTGCAGACTTTAATTGCCGGTATACCGCTCAGCACATCCAGAAGTGTCAGGGCAGTCCAGGTGCATCCATTTATCCTGGCAGTGTAATTCGTCAGAACGGCATCAAACCACCCGCACCTTCTGGGTCTTCCTGTAGTCGCTCCATATTCGTTTCCCTGCTCTCTGATTTGATCACCAAGCGCGCAGGTAAGCTCCGTAGGAAAAGGTCCGTTCCCCACCCTGGTGGAATAGGCTTTCATGACTCCGACAACTTCATCAATCCTTACCGGTCCTATCCCCAGACTGGAGCATGCCGCTCCCGCAACGCATGAACCGCATGTAACAAAGGGGTATGTGCCATGATCAGGATCAAGAAGAGTTCCCTGTGCTCCTTCAGCGATAACTGTACCATCGTTGTCAAGTATTCTTGCCAGGAGGAGAGATACATCTTTAGCATATTCAACAAGTTTTAGAGATATACTGTTGAAAATCTCAACTTCACTATGGAGAGAACTGATTTCATCTTCAGAAAGATCAAGTGTTTTCAGACAGTCTTCGGTAATCAGCGCTGATTTCTCCAGAAATATGTTCGGCATAGCAGCATCCTCCAGCCGGATACCCTTCCGCATGAATTTCCGGACATAGGTCGGGCCGATTCCTCTACAGGTGGTTCCTATCGATGAAACGCCTCTTTCATCCTCATATTTTCTCTCGAAATATTTACCTGCGGGATGTACAAGATGTACTTTTCCGGAAATGGCAAGTCTGTCCGAGATCGAAATTCCGTTTGTTTCCAGTGTCTTGATTTCATCCATCAGTGCTGCAGGATCCAGCACGCAGCCGGCGCCAATGATTCCAAGGGGATCAGGGTGAATCAATCCGCTCGGAAGCTGGTGGAGAGCAATCCTGCGTCCTCCTGTTTCAACGGTATGTCCGGCGTTCGCACCCCCTGAAAACCTCGCCACTGCATCGGCGGTTCCCGAAAGATGATCGACCATTTTTCCCTTGCCTTCATCTCCCCATTGCAACCCTGTTAATATGGTCGCCGGCATGATAGTCCTTTCATTATGAGACAACCTGGAAAAGCCATTTTTTCAGTTCCTTTATCCCGAATCCGGTAATTGAAGATACTGGAATTACCGGTCCCATGTCCTGAGCTTCTCTGACAGCTGATGCAAGTTTTCCGCTTTTCAGTTTATCCGATTTAGTGAGCGCGATCACATATGGTCTCCCGCGGTTCTTCAGAAATTCAACCATCTTCATATCAATAGGGAGACATGGATGCCTGGCGTCAACCAGCAGCACAACTCCCCTTAGAGGCAATCTTTCCATCAGATAGGTCATGATCCATCCGGCCCACTCCGCACGATTCTTTGACGGTGCCCGGGCATATCCATATCCCGGAAGATCTACAATGTAGTAACTGCCTGAAACTGAGTAGAGATTAAGGAACTGTGTACAGCCCGGTCTTGAACTTGTCCGGGCTACGGTTGTGCCCCCGTTCAGTCTGTTAAGAAGTGATGATTTTCCTACATTGGATCGACCGGCAAAAGATACTTCAGGCAACCCGTCATGGGGAAGACTCCCGGAACCGGGACAACTTCGAAGAAATTTAACATTCAGTGAAGACATTACTCAATAAAGTCGTTTCAGCCGGCTTTTCCGGTTTCCTTCTTTTTACGGGATCTGACAATCCTCGGTTCTGATTCCCCTCTGATTACAGAAGGAGAAACCACGAGTTTGCTCACATCATCAAGATCAGGCAGATAGTACATGGGCTCCAGAAGTATATTCTCGATTACGGAACGCAATCCCCTGGCTCCGGTGCCAATCTTCTTTGCTTTCTGCGCGACCTCTCTGAGAGCGCTTTTTGTAAACTCAAGTTTTACATCCTCGAGTTCGAAAAGGTATTCGTACTGTCGTACAAGGGCATTCCTGGGCTTTGTAAGGACGTCGACAAGATCATCAATATCCAGATCATCAAGTGCCACATGAACTGGAAGTCTGCCAACAAGTTCGGGAACCAGTCCATATCTGACCAGATCGTGTGGCTGAACATTAGTCAAAATATTGGTGTTACTGTCAGTAACAGTGTTAATACTTGCACTAAATCCCATGGAGCTTTTTTTAAGGCGTTTCTCTATGATCTTATCCAGGTCATTGAATGCGCCTCCGCAGATGAATAGGATATTGCTGGTATCTACGAGAATATTATCCTGATAAGGGTGTTTTCTGCCACCCTGAGGAGGTACGCTGGCAACAGTTCCTTCGATGATCTTCAGAAGAGCCTGCTGTACTCCCTCACCGGAAACATCCCTTGTAATGGACGGGTTTTCCGACTTTCTCGAAATCTTGTCAAGTTCGTCTATATAGATGATACCCTGTTGAGCGGCAAGAACGTCCATGTCCGTAACCTGAAGCAGTCTGAGCAGGATGTTCTCGACATCCTCGCCGACATACCCCGCCTCTGTGAGTGTGGTCGCATCCGCTATTGCAAAAGGCACGTCCAGTATCCTGGCCAGAGTCTGTGCCAGCAGCGTCTTTCCGACACCTGTGGGTCCCATCAGGAGAATGTTGCTTTTCTCGAGTTCAACCTCCCCGGAATTGTTTCTGGATCGCAATCTTTTGTAATGGTTGTAAACGGCAACCGAAAGAACTTTTTTGGCCTGCTCCTGACCGATCACATATTCATCCAGCTGCGCCTTTATCTCGGAAGGAACAGGCAGAATTTCCTTTACGAGTTCCGGAACCTCAAGCTTGATATCCTTTTCAATATCAACCAGTTCGCTGCAGTACCTTATACACTCATCGCAGATATGAACACCGGGGCCCTGTATCAGCTGCTTGACCTCAGCAATTGATCTTCCACAGAATGAACACTTTTTTTCCTTACCCATAATATTTCCCGTCAAATCCTGAATGAAAGCATGTTATCTACGATACCGTAATCGACCGCTTCCTGTGCATCCATCCAGAAATTCCTGTCAGTATCGGCGGTTATTCTTTCAAGCGACTGCCCGGTATGTTCAGCAATAATTACATTCAGTGTTTCTCTGAGTTTGACTATCTCCTTCGCCTGTATCTCTATATCTGAGGCCTGGCCCTGGGCTCCTCCCATTGGCTGATGAATCATAACTCTGGCATTAGGAAGAATATTGCGTTTGCCCTTTGCGCCGGCAGCCAGAAGGACTGCTGCCATACTTGCGGCAGTACCCATGCAGAATGTAGCTATCTGGGGTTTGATGAATTGCATCGTATCGTAAATCGCAAGCCCTGATGAAACCATTCCTCCCGGGCTGCTGATATACATGTTGATGTCCTTTTTGGAATCTTCTCCTTCAAGAAACAATAACTGGGCAACGATCAGACTGGCGGTCTGACCGTTCATGGTATCACCTACAAATATGATCCGCTCCTTCAGAAGGCGTGAATAGATATCGTAGGATCTTTCCCTGTTTCCTTCTCGCTCTACAACAAACGGTATGATAGATGGCATCAGGATTGCTCCTCTTTCTTTGCTATTTCCTCATTCGGTTCTGTTCCGTTATCCTGAACACTTATCCAGTGCCAGGATGACTCCGGTTCCTCCCCGGAAGTATCCTTGTCTTTTCCCTTTCGGTACTCTTTTTCAATGATATCTGCACGATCAAGGATAAGTTCCACGGCTTTCCTGTTTCTGAGTCTGTCAAGAACGGATGCGGCTGACTCCTCAGGATTTTTATCAGTATTAATATCCTCTTCAGTAATTTCGATATTCTCCTTTAGAGCGACAGCTCTGAGCACAAGAAATTCCCGAACCTTCTTCAGAGCAAGTTCTTTTGTAGCTTCTATGGTTTCCTGGCCGGGTTCTTCTTCCCCAAGCCTTTCAAGGTAGTCCTGCGTCAGGTTATCGACCATGTACACAGGGGGGGTGAACGGGTTGCTTTCGAGAAGACTGTCGATGGCTTCTCTTTCTTTAATATAGACCATCTCCTGATCGTAGCGGTTTCTGACGCTTTCCTCCACTTTTTTCCGGAAATCTTTCACACTGTCTACGTCAGCTGCTTTCTTTGCGAATTCGTCGTTAAGCTCAGGAAGAACAGGATGTCTGATATCCGTTATCCTGAACTTATGAACAGGATGCGGGTTATCGTTCCCTGTATCACTATCCATCCTGGCCATAAACTGTGTCCCGGCTGCAGCTCCCAGAACCAGCTCATCAAAACCGGTTCCAATCTGTGATTCTCCGATTCTTATACTGAACTTCTGCGGTTCTCCCGAATCCCCTGTTGGCACGGCTTCAAGCAGCACAAGGTCACCTTCTTCAGACGGCCTGTCAACTGTTTCGAAGCTAACCATTTTCTCACGGAACGATTCTATCGTATCCTCTACTGCGGTTTCAATATCAAGTGAAGGCAGTTCTATTCTAATACCGTCAATACTTTCGGGTTCGGGGGTTTCATACAGTGAGAAAGTCAATTCGAAAGTGTACGCTTTCTCCTCCGCGGGAAGTTCTATCTTCCCCTCAGGATCGTTATCATCAAGTATCCAGTCTTCCTTTTCAAGCATTTCTGAAGTAAGTTCCCGTCTGACGATATCAGCAACTTCCGCCTTTATAATATTTCCATACTGCTTTTCAATAATAGACCTGGGAACCTTGCCCGGTCTGAATCCCGGTATTTCAAGATTTTTTGTAATCTGCTTGCGAATATCACGGAAATGTGATGATATCCTGTCGGATGATTCCGTGAAACATACGGTTTTTCTGTTTTCTTCTGACTTCACAATGTCATACATCAGTTGTTCTTCCCTTTGAAGTGGTGCGAGAGAGGGGACTTGAACCCCCACAAGCCCAGCTTACCAGATCCTAAATCTGGCGCGTCTGCCAATTCCGCCACTCTCGCAATCAATGATCAGTAAGTGTGCAACCGCTAAATATGCACGGATACAATGTATCCGTCAAAGATCATAACACTGCTGTCCTATAAGCAGGAAACTTCTTCACCACGATCTGGCGGAACATGCAATCAGGTTATCGTTAATCCTGTTCAGGACGGTATTGTTCCCTGACAAGAGCAGCCTCATCACTCTCAGGATACCTGTTGAGCAGCAGATCAAAGAGACGGTCTCTCTCGAAAGGAGCGCTGTGAGCACCGTAGATATCAGCCGCTCTGAATAATGCTCCTGCAGCCCATTCGGAACCTGGATACATGTAATACAGGGCAACAAGATCCTCTATGGCGCGATGTGATTGTCCGGCTGCTTCCCAGCAGATAGCCATGTAGTACAAAGCGTCATCAGCAAGAGAAGAGGTCGGGTATTTCTCTTGAAGTTCCATGAACCCATGTGCTGATATCTCGAAACTCCCCTGCTGGAACTGCCTGTAAGCTTCCTCATAAAGAAGATGGGCATCGGGTCCCGAAACAGTATCCTGTTCGGTGATTCCAACTGTACCGGCAAGCCTGCTCAGGGTGAGGTCAAGCTCTTCAGCAAGTTCTGTCAGCCTGGCAATCATATCATATGTACGTGAGCTTGATTGAGCCTGAAGCCCTCTCAGAAGACTCTCATTCTCTTCCAGAGCCAGCTTTAGAGAATCAATCTCATACCGCATTTCCTGCTGACCGGTTTCAATATCGACGATCTCCTCCGGAGTGTGAAACCAGTAACCAAAGCATCCTGTAAATGTAAGTGACAGGAAAACCACAGTAATAATTCCTCGAGTCATATCAGTTTCCCGGAAGAACTCTGAAGTGAGCTTTCCTGTTCAATGCCCAGGCCTGTTCGGTATGAGCCGGATCAAAAGGACGTTCCTTGCCGTAACTGACAAACTGAAGTCGGGTGGAAGCTACGCCGTAATTAACAAGATAGTTATAGACGGAAAGAGCTCTGTTCTCTCCAAGAGCAAGGTTGTAATCAATTGTGCCTCTTTCGTCACAATGACCTTCTATAAGAACTCTGAATCCTGGTGTTTCCAGAATATAGGACGAGTTTTCCATCAGAATATTAAGAGCTTCAGGTGACAATTCATCACTGTCGTAGTTGAAGAAGATATCGTTCAGTTGTTCCTGGTGAACAAGAAGCATTTCCATACCGGAGGACAGTGTATCTGTTTCCCATACCCCGGTAAGAGTATCCGCGAATTCCTCTACAATAACAGTGGTTGTGTCATCTCCGTCCGGAATAGTATCATCCGGTCTGCATCCGGAGATGAACATTGCAAGCACAAGCATGACGGATACGGCCAGCACCGCTGTCAATCGAACTCTCATCATAATCATCCTTCCTTTCATGGGAGAAATGATCAAATTATCTGAATCCAAGCGGTGACCATGTCGGACAGTAACTCTCACCACTCATGGATAGCTTTCTCACTGTAAGCCCGTTAAGTTCCAGCACAAAAACAGCACGTTGTCCATCCATATCGCTGCTGAAGGCGATATGCCTTCCGGTAGGTCCCCACACAGGATCTTCATTAAGAGATCCTTCGAATGTAACCTGACGGATGTTGGAGCCGTCAGCGTCCATGACGAATATGTGAAAATTGTTCCCGACCCGGGCAGTATAGGCTATTCTGTCACCATCGGGCGACCATGACGGACTGTCACAATATGAGTGGGATCGAGTTGCTCTCATAGCCGTTCCGCCTGAACTGTCCATGATATAAAGCTGGGGATATCCAATTCTGTCACTGGTAAAGACAATCTGTCTTCCGTTGGGTGAAAAACTTGCCGAGGTTTCAATGGATCCTCTGAGAGTGAGACGGTCAGTCTCGCCGGATGCAGGATCAAGTACATATATATCCACATTCCCGCCCCTGGAAAGTGTCAGCGCAATCGACTCGCCATCAGAACTCCATGCGGGTGAGGAATTGAGCCCCGGACTTGAAAGAATATTCCTTGCCGAAGCATCCGAAAAACTGTAACACCACAGATCACCGTTACCGGACTGAAAAGATGTAAAAGCTATTCTGTCACCATCGGGCGACCACGCAGGAGTTGTGATAACTTCATCATCCGTCATGATATGTCTTTCTGATCTGGGATCCATTGATTTGACCGCCAGAGAGTAGCCGGACCCTGTTTTGGTTATATAGGAAATCAATGTGGAAGCGATTCCATTTTCACCGGTAAGGTCATATACGAGATCATCAGCAAATGCATGTACAAGCGAGTAGATTGTATTCCCGGAGTAATTCCTGGCTAAAAGGGGTTCCCCGCCCGAAAAGACTTCCGCTCTGAGCTCAATTCCATCGGTGGTATTCCTGACCTCAACAGTTACTTCGGCGTAGCCGTCATCCTTCGTTATCAGGAGACCGGAAAAATCGATATCCTCCTGAAGCTGTTCTCTCGCTACATCTGCAATATCTCTGTCACCGCTAACACTGATGGAAACGGGAATACACTCGGCACCTACCGGTGTCATGGGAATAAAATCACCCGCCAGTAAAGTTCCCGCACTGATCAATAAGGACATTAGCATGCCTGAAGTCCTCATCCGTTCACTCCGGTCCCAGAAATTCAATATTAATGATTGCCGGAGTATTTCTTCCCGGCGGCATCGGCGGAATCTGCGCTCTTGACAGCGCGCTTTCCACAGCTCTGTCAAACGCTGATGTTCCACTCTTCCTGACAACCTCAATCTCAGATGTATCATCCGGATTGACTGTGAAAACTACCCTGTAGGATCTTTCAGGTTCCACCGATGTTCTGTATCCTCTTCTTATGGCGTTGAAAACTCTTGACTCGTACGTTCCGGGTCCTGGAGCTCCTGACCCCGCTGCCCCTTCTCCGCTGACAGATACGAATTCTGATGCTTCTACAGGATCCTGAACAGGTAATTCCTCAACAAGCTCTTCCACCGGATCCGGAACCTGATCCTCTGTCTCCTGCGGATCAATTATCTGTTCTTCGGTAACTTCGGGTACCGATACCTCGATCGCAATTTCAACAGGGTTTTCAGCAGGATGCTCTATATCCGGAGGTGAAGGTGTCATTTCATTTGAAGTCAACGTGACCATGTTTACCATAATTGCGTCACCGCCGCCGGGAAGTGCCATTACACTGCTCGAAGACGTAATCAGCCCAACCACGAGAATAAGCACATGTCCTGCTATGACAAAGATGACATCTCTGCGGCGGAGGAAGTAACTTTTCCTTTCAAAAGGTCTGGAATCAGTGAATTTCATCAGGTTCCAATCTGGATTCCTGTATAAGCCCCACACTAAGATAACCACCGCTGCCAAGTTCGGTGAGCGCATTCGCGACCACTTCGTATCTCACATCCCTGTCCGCCCTGACAAAGGCTTCGGAACGGCCGGAATTATGGGCTGCTTCAGCAATATCCGAGAGATCTTCAAGCAGAACCTGCTCACCGGAAATGGCAATGTTGCCATAGGCGTCAATCTCGACAACCAGCGACTCGCCGGGATCAAGGCTGCTCAGAATCCTTCCCTCATCAGAAGACGGGGGAGTGACATCCGCGCTTCGCTGCATCACCGGAGATGTCAGCATGAAGATCACCAGTAGAACAAGGGTGACATCCACCAGATTCGTAACATTAATTCCGGAGAACTGCTTATACCGGGTTCGTATCATTCAAGACTGCCTCTTCTGCATACATCCACAAGTTCAGAAAGGAACCGATCCATATCTCCGGCAAGTGAATTTATCCTGCCGACAACGAAGTTATGGAAAATATTCGCGGGTATGGCGGCCAGCAATCCTGCTACAGTTGTGGTCAGCGCTGCCGCAATACCGGCTCCCACTGCGCTGAGATCAGCAATGCCAAGTTCCCTCATTCCTATGAAACTCGACAGAATTCCCCATACCGTACCAAGCAATCCAAGCAGAGGAGCTACGCTTGTTACAGTCGCAAGCAGTCCGATATTCCGTTCTCGCTGGGCAAGATCCTCTCCTGCCTCCCGCTCAAGAGCGCTGGAGAGGCTGGATGCTTCCTCGGGGGAAAGAGATTCTGTAATTCCCCTGTCTGTCCTTCTCTGAAGAAAACGGCCTGCCTCAGCGTACATTCGCGCAAGCGGTCCTATCTCATTGCTCCTGTTCCAGAATTCCCCGCCAGGCGGTCTGCCTGTTGTCCTGAGCGCATCCATAAAAATCTTTGATGAGCTGAGAATCGCTCTGAATTCCCGTATCTTTGCAATAGCTACTGCCCATGAACCAACCGAAAGGACAGCAATAATCACAAGAATGAGTTTTGTGACGATATCAGCCTGACGGACTATCTCAAAAACTTGCCCTATCAATACTGTTCCTCCTTCAGCTCTGTAACAGCTTCAATTTCAACAAGAGCACCCAATGGGAGCTTCGAAACCTCGATAACAGATCTCGCGGGAAAGGGTGCGATAAATCTCCTGGAATATATATCATTTACAATTGCTGAATCCGATATGTCTGCAAGATACAGATTAATCTTCACGACGCTGTCCATATTTGAACCGGCATCCAGCAGAATCGCTTCAAGATTATTCAATGCCTGAACCGTCTGAGCCTCAATACCCTCTTCCAGTTTCCCGTTTTCAGGATCAATGCCGATCTGTCCCGCGGTGAATATAAATCCCTTTGAAATCACAGCCTGGCTGTAAGGTCCGACAGGGAGGGGAGAGTCAGCTGTCTGAACGGTCTTTCGCGTCATTCAGGCTCCTTTCTGGAATTAACATATACAGGATATACATACAAAGATACTTATCTGTTCCAAATAGAGCGTTGAGAAAAGGAGAAAAGGGGTCAAATCTTTACTCTTGACATTCTGCTTTCATCATTATCTTGTCTTATTAAAAAGATTTTAATGATACGTCTAATGTCTTACATTTGGTATCAAGATATTGTCAAGAGTAAAGATTTGACCCCTTTTTCTCCCCTTTTTCTCCATTAGGTAAAGGCCGCCGGACTTTCGTCCTGCGACCTTTTTCTGACGTGGTACCGGGGACGGGACTTGAACCCGTACAGGCTATTGCCCACTAGGTCCTTAACCTAGCGTGTCTGCCAATTCCACCACCCCGGTTCTGAATATGTTGCGTGCTAGAAAATCGCGAGTAAAAATGAAGTAACCATGAACAGCACAGCAAGTATTGATGTAGCCTTGGAGAGCATAGTCGCAGCGCCACGGTTACCGAAGGACGCTGTGAGGGCTCCTCCGCCGCCAAATGCGCCGGAAAGGCCATCGCCCTTGGATTTCTGAAGCAGCACAACAGCCACAAGCAGTATACAAATTATAAAATGCATTATCGTCAGCACTATTATCATTACTAATATCCTTTCCAGAGTACGCAGATATACAAAACAAGAGGAAAACTGACAAGTCCTGAAAGCAGTTACGGATAAGAAATGGAGTTGATTATAATCTCTCTTGTGAGATTTTTTCCGGGGCACACGGTTTTGCATCCGGACAGGTCCCGGTGCAGAATGATACTGGATGAAGAAAGATCGTATTCCGAAAGCAGGCTTTTCAAAAGCATTCCCAGGGATTTCATCTGTTCTTCAGTCGGATAAGTATCACTGAAATTACCCACAAGGCAGATTCCAATTGTATCCCCGTTATGTTTCCTGGCATGCGCACCAACTGCCCACGGAGGTCTTCCTTCTTCCACTTCTCCATCTTCTGAAAGGCTACCGTTCCCTATCACGAAATGATACCCGATATCCACCCATCCATTGATCGCTCTGTGGAATGCCCTGAATACCCTTGCAGAACCTGTTGCTGTTGCCGAGTGATGGATAATCAGAGAATTCACGCCCTTCATGCGAGTATAAACGGAATCCGGAGGTTTCTCACCGGCTCTGTTCAGATCATCCGTATCCGGATTCACAGCATCCTCGAAATTATCTGTTATCCAGTCAGCACAGGATTGCATTGTTTACCACCTTACCTTTCTAATATAGTACTTTGATGTAAGAATTGAATCCAGACACTTGAGGAGATATCGTAATAAGAACAGTACTTACTGATCAGTCGGCTTTAGGGAACAGGCCATGGCTCGTTCTGGTCAACCCGGAAGCCGGCAAAGGCGTTTCTGCTTCTCTTGCCGAAAGAACTTCCAGGCTTCTTTCGAATATTTCTATCACGAACGAAATCGTCTTTACGAAAAGCGCTGAGCACGTTGTAGAACTTGCATCAACCGCACATCCGGACCGCTGGTCCGGTGTGGCGATTCTCGGCGGAGACGGAACGGCGAGTTACGCTGCATCCGGTCTAATAAGAAGCTCAAATCCTCTTCCGCTTGCGGTGTTTCCGGCGGGCAACGGAAACGACTGGGTGAAAACCCTGAGAACTAACTCAATCGAGAAGACAGTCAGGGGTATCGGAAGTGGTAAGACCGCTTTAATGGATACAGGCTTATGCTCTATAGAATCGAATCCAACCTCACCGGCTGATCAGATATTTATCAACTCCGCTGGAATTGGCCTTGACGCGCATGTTCTCGAGAAATCAATCCGGATCAGGCGGAAAAGGTCCTTTGGCAGATTGGGGTACCTGGCAGCTCTTGTATCCTCTCTGATTGAAATGCCCTCGTGGGAGGGAACACTGACAATGGATGAACAAAATGTGTTTACCGGGAAATATCTTAGTATCACAGCGGGTGTATGTCCTTTTGTCGGCGGAGGAATGATATTGTCACCTTCTTCAGTTCCCGATGACGGGAAACTTGATACCGCAGTTGTCAGGCCGATCTCAAGAACAAATCTGATTCGCAGTATGCCCATGATCTACAGGGGAACTCTTCTGAACAATCCTTCAGTTTCTTCGTGGAGCGGGAACGAATTCAGGCTCGAGGCCCGCGGAAAACTGGAGGTCGAACTGGACGGTGAATCGATAGGTGACATCCCGGATAACGCGGTTGCGATACTGAAATCTCTTCCCGCCTCAATTCGCGCTGTGGTCGGACCGGAATACTAACGATGAGTCCGTGTTAACCCGTAAATCTCCATTGGATCATTTACAATCACATCCGCTCCATGATCGAGCAACAACTCTACGGGTCTGAATCCCCAGGATACGCCGACAGCGATCAAACCAGCGTTTTTTGCTGTATCCATATCAACATCGCTGTCTCCCACCATAAGAGTTTCTTCCGGAAGCGTTCCAAGCTTCAGGACGACTTTCAGAGCAATTTCCGATTCGGGTTTTATGGGAAAGCCCGGCATAGCTCCCTGAACAATCCTGAAAGGAACATCCGGGAGATAAACGGAAACCGCTTTCTCCGCTGATGCCTGAGGTTTGTTTGTGAGAACAGCCATAGGGATACCTCTGCCGGCAAGAGTATCAAGCATCTCCTCAACACCAGTGTATGGCTTTGTCAGCACTGTTCCATGCTCAAGAAAGATTTCTCTGATGTCGGAAGCTACCTTCTCCACCCTCTGCCCGGAAAGCTCGCCTGAGGGAAACAGTCTTTGTACAAGCTCTGTCACTCCCCTGCCGACAGCAGCTTTCACTTCAAGGACAGTTCTTGATGGAAGACCGTTCAACTGAAGGACTCTGTTCACTACATTGTGAATATCATCAAGCGTATCGAGAAGCGTTCCATCAAGATCGAATATCACACCTTTAACCATTTTAATCCATTTCCAATAAATAGTGACAGGCACTCTTTAATCCACGATGTTTCTTCAATCAGTGAATATGTAATCTGATCTGAAGGGAGCATAAGTATACTAATGAATGAATGTAAAACGGAAAATTGCCCCTGTACATACCCCGGTTGTCCCAGACACGGCATATGCCGTGAATGTATCGCCTATCACAGACGGAGAGGGGAATTCACCGGATGTATGTTCTCTCCCGAAGCTGAAAAGACATGGGACAGATCGTTTGAATGCCTTGTACGTGATAGAAGAAAATAAAATTGGTGATAGTACCTGAAGGAAGACCTGCCGCCTATTGGAATGATTCCTGACCCTTGTAGTGTAGCTCTCAATAGAAGTTATGTTGTTAATGGTTGTGTTGTGTTGATTATTCTACGTCCCCGGGAGGAGGATGCGGAAGCCGACATGGCGGGCACGGTCACCCGGCGCCAGGTATTTAACGCTATTAATCGTAATACCCTCCGCAGGTGAAAGCCACGCACCGCCGCAGACCGGCACAAGTGAATCCGCAGACATGGTCCATTCAGCGACATTTCCCGCCTGGCAGGCGAAACCGGCATCCGTAAGCGGGAAGGAATCCACCGGAGCCGTCCAGAGGTATCCGTCCAATCCTCTTGTTTCCCATTCATCTCCCGCAAGGTAGTTGGCCGGGTATTCAGCGTCGTCAGGATCCAGCTGTCCCCATGGATACTGCCCGGAAATATCCCCTGATATCCCGAGTGAAGCGGCATACTCCCATTCTATGCGGGAGGGCAGCCTGCCCCCCATTTCAGCCGCCGCGGCAATGGCCTCGTTCATACTGACATTCACAACTGGATAATCAGGATAATTAAAGAGATACTTTTCCATTCCCGGAAAGACCGGATCTGGCGGCAGTCCTATTCCGACATCATCAGCAAGGCTGTAGAACAGCCTGTTCGTAACCTCGTATCTTCCCAGGCGAAAACCGTTTATCGAAAGAGTATCATCTTCGTCCGTTATGAATGTTCCGCCTGGAACAGTCATGAAAGCGGTGTCCTGTTCTATCAGTGGAAGCGGTTCAGGAAGAAAGAATATTTCATCATTACTATCGCATGATAAAAGAAAAATCGCAAGAAATACAGCGGGAAAGTATTTCACCTCAGGCGTTTTCCGCTATTTTCTTTCTGAACATGATCGCGAGAGGTATTATTACGCAGTAACCCACGATAAGCATGATGGGAGCGATTGTAATATGTCCCCCTCGGAGCAGGAACCATCCGATTACTATGTCCAGCAATCCGATTGCGAACAGAAGATAATTTATCAGCGTAAAAGGCGCTGCCCTGTTATCTTCTTTCAGCGAATCCGGCTGCTCGGAGACAGCGGTTTTCTTATCGGTCATTTAACTCAACCTCCAGTTTTCAGAACTGAATTTCCATTTCATAAGCAGTACCTATACACCAGTCTGATGATAACTGTCAACTTATTGGAACAGCTGATTCTGCTCAACCCCTTTTTCCGGCAGAGCTATCCACTTATTCCGCCAGGCATGATGCATCGCGTATCCCACAACGAAGAAAGAACCGGTTACAACAGTCAATTCAGACGGGATAGACCGCGCCAGTTTCATCGCTTCACCGATATCATCTATCCAGAGCGCTTCAACTCCGACTTTCTGAAACTGCTCCGCCAGAGAACTGGCAGGAAGAGATCTCTCATTAAGAGGCGTAGTTGTTATGACAGGATTCAGAACTTCGCAAAGCTGCTCTGTCATTTTCTTCCAGAATTTGTCTTCCAGAAATCCCACTACGGCCGGTACAGGAAGTTTCCAGTTTTTCTTCAGATGGAAAACCAGATACTCAACCGAACCCGGGCTGTGAGCCACATCAAAAAGTATGGAAGGCGATCCCGAACGGAGATCAAGTCGTCCCGGCCAGCTGAGAGTTTTACATGATTTCTTGAATGCCGATTGCACATCTTCTTTCGTACAGCCGGAAAACATCAGGGCCGCGGACAGAGCCAGGCCTGCATTGCGCTTCTGATGCTCTCCGGGAGAAGGCGCCATATCAGCCGGTTCAGGTACTATGCGAACAAGGTTTTCCGTCTTTACCGCGAGGGTTATCACATTCTCCACTTCAGGCTTCTGTCTGAAGGCAATAAGAGTTGAGCCCCTCCGCGTGATTGCAACTTTCTCAGCGGCAATAAGGGGTTCTGTAGATCCCAGAATACGCCTGTGTTCGAGTTCAATGCCTGTAAAAAGTGTGCATTCGCCATCCAGGAGTCTCGTAGCGTCAAGTCTTCCGCCAAGACCGGCCTCTGCGACAACGAAATCAACACCTTCCTTCTCAAAGAACCAGGCCGACATCACCGTTGTTATTTCAAAGAAAGTCGCGCTGTGTTTCTCTATCCTTTCTCTGAAAAGATCCACAAACTCGATTACAGCTTCTTCAGGTATCCAGACATTATTGATTGCCGTTCTTTCCCGATAATGAAGGAGATGAGGCGACGTTATTCGGCCGGCTTTGTAGCCGAGGTGGTGCAGAATCTCTGCAAGCAGGGCAGTTGTGCTGCCTTTCCCATTCGTTCCGACAACGTGGATTGTCCTGAAGCTTTTCTGCGGATTACCGGCATCATTCATAAGACAGCGAACGCGGTCCAGACCGAATTTCATGCCCATTCGCCTTTTGCCGAACAGGTATTTTTCCACTTCAGCGTAATTCACGAGCGGCAATCTCCCTGAGAAAAGTAATAAGAAATTCTTCCTGCTTCATTCGAATTACTGTCTGTGAAGCCAGTACTTCATCATGAGTCACCTTTTCGCCGGGTGATACAGCATTTGTGATCAGAGAAAGAGCCGCAACACTATGTCCCCGGGAAGAAAGCAGCAGAGCCTCCGGCACCGTTGACATGGAAACGGATGAAATTCCGCTCCTGCGCAGAAACTGAATTTCTGAAGATGTTTCATAAGCCGGGCCGGATACACAGGCAAAAACCCCTTTATCGACTGGCGCGCCTGTATCGGAAGCAATCGAAAGCGCCAGTTCCCGGAGTTCTTCCGAATAAACGTATCGCCCAACTCGTCCTGTTGTGGATTCGGGAATGCAACCCGAAAAGTTTACGTGATCGCTGAAGACAATAATGTCACCGCAATCAAGGGTTGGATCCACCGCTCCTGAAGAAGACATCAATACCCATGACAGAACACCCAGATCACCCAGCACACCCGGAAGAAGAGATACCTGATCACCGCTGTAACCCTGGTAATAGTGACGCCTGCCCAGCAGGAATACAAAATTACCGCACCCGCTGAGTACAAGCTTCCCCGGATGACCCGGCAACATGTCATGGGAAAACCCTGCTATTTCAGGATAGGTAATCTCAATTCCATTCCCGAATGAATCGGCAAGCCATGAAAGGCCTGATCCGAGCACGATACCAACACGCGGAATACTTTCACAGAGACGAACAATTGACCGTGCGATACCGGCAGCTGTTTTATCAGGGACCAGGATCGCCTGAAACTCCAGTCCATCCTCCCCATCAGGATAGTAACAGCTCAATCGTTCTGTCTGTCGGTATCCGTTCCGCAAATAGAGCGCAATCGCAGGTTTTGATGATTCCCTTACTTCAAGTCTTGAAGCTGCGACTCCGAGCCGCCCTCCCCAGCATTCAGCTGTTTTTAAAAGTAATGTGCCTATTCCCTGTTGCCGGAATTCAGCACGAACTGCAAGGTTGATAACATGAAGTTCATCCAGCACCAGATTCGCAGTTACATATCCCGCAATTCTTCCATCACTTCTAGCTGTCCAGGTTCGAAAAAAGGACGTTTCCACACAGGTCGAAATCTGCTCAGCGTTCCATGGGCACGGAAAACACTCATTCTCGATCTCCAGGATTTCAGGAATATCTCTGCTCGAAGCAATACGCAATTCAGCGCACACTGCTCTTCGCCTTCTCGTTGAAACCCCGCAGATAGACTGGAGTTATGGTCCTGTCGAATCCCTCGGCTCCAGTCCTGATACTGCCAATCAGAGCAACAAGAGATGGCCTGGGAATATCCCATAGTTCGGGCGCCCACAGTACTGAATCAGAAAGCGAGATCTCACTTCTTCCACTTCCGACAGCAGTCAATTCATCTCCTGTTGATAATTCCTTCAAAAGTGCTGAAACCATATAAACCCCCGGGGGGATAAGAACCCCGGCATCGGGAGAACTGCTTTCATACAGCGCGGCATAAACTTCAGATTGTCTGGCTCTGATACACGCCAGAACAGGACGCTCAGAAGTAACTGATGAAGCCAGAACCCTGAGAGTCTCAACACCTTTCAGACCGATCTCCCAGCCTGCAGACAGACCGATGGCTGTAGCAATACCGATTCTTAAACCGGTGTAGGACCCCGGACCGGAAGAAACCGCGATTCCTGAGATCTCCTCGGGGGAAATCTCTGTTCTTTCCAGGAGGTTTGATATGCACGGCAGAACTTTTTCAGAATGAACAGCAATAACAGGCAGATATTCCTCGGCAACAAGTTTCCCATCCCTGACAAGCGCAACACCTCCCGTGGAGGTTGTTGTTTCAATTCCGAGCCAGACGCCGGTCATCTACGACCACCTCTCTCAGATTCGGATCATCTGTAAAACCGATGTTTATCAGTACTCCATTGTCCAGAATCTCTTCTTCAAGCCGATCCGCCCATTCTACAACTGCCAGTGAACTTGAATCAAGCGCTTCCAGGATGCCAAAGGATTGTAACTCGCGATGGGCTCCCTCAAGTCGGTAAAGGTCAATATGATGGATTTCATTGTTTCCGGCGAAGTAAACCGCGTCAACTATGAAACTGGGGCTTGGAATACTACCTGTTACTCCGAGTGTTCTGAGCACAGCTCTCGCGAATACCGATTTGCCGGCTCCAAGATCACCTGCAAGGAAAATATTGTCTCCGGGGCACATGCTAAGAGCAATTTCCTCTGCAAGATGTTCAAGGTCAATTTGGTTCATCATTTCATATTCTTTGGCTTCAGAACGATGCTTGGAACTATCATTTCTTCAAGAGATACACCGCCATGCTGGAAAGTGCTTCTGAATTTCTGTAATTCACTACGGGGTACATTCTGAAACATCATGAAATAGTCAGACCTCGCAAACAGATAATTTTTTGCCGGAGTATCATCCGGCAAACCCCATTCCGCGGGTTTTCTGATAGTTATTGCCGTTCTGGAATCCACAGACATGTTGCTTCCATATCTGTATCTTATACTGCCTGATACTCCCCTGCCCCTGATCCTGGTATCTCTGGTTGTAAAAACAGAACCATGATCGCTGGTAACAAGTACGGTGGCTCCCCGTGCGGCAAGTGTCTGAAACAGAATCTTGAGAAATGAAGATTTAAACCACGTTCCGGCAAGACTTCGAAAACTGGCTACGTCCGGAGCAAGATCACGTATTAGATCAAGTTCAGACCTTCCGTGAGTAAGATGATCAATATAATTGACAACAATCGCAAGAAATCCATTCTGCAAATGCCGGGAAAGTGAATGTAGAAGAACTTCTCCCTCTCTCCTGTTACTGACCTTTACGTAATCCGGATTAGAATGTCTTTTGCATCCAAGCCGTTTCAATGCTTCAGACAGGAATTCATGTTCGTGCCTGTTCAATCCTGGAACACCGTAATGCTCAACCCATCTGTGACGATGAAATCTCCATATATCACGTGGAAGCAGACCTGCAAAAATAGAATTTCGGCTGTAAGGCGTGGCTGAGGGAAGTACTGTCAACATGAACTCAGTCTCAATATGAAACCATTTTTCCAGTACAGGCGCCATCGTCAGCCACTGGTCATACCGCATGCAGTCAATAATGATCATAACGAGTTCACTTGATGATTCCAGTTGAGGAGTAACTACTCTTTCAAGATAATTATGAGACATTAATGGTGAATCAGAACCTGTACCGGCAATCCAGTCAGGAAAGCTGTGCTCAACATGTTTTGAGAAGTCCATTGCAAGATCATCGAACCTGCTTTTCTGAACTGTCTTCATTTCATCGGCAAGAGAACCTTTGGATGCGACATCCATCTCCACCCATGATCTGTAGATACTCACCCATTCCCGCCAGTCCATCTCATGACTTCGTATGTCCATGATCCTGGCGGTATGGTCGACAATCTCTCTTGTGGCTCTCTGAGTTTTCAACCTTGTTCCCATTACCAGTCTTTTTATCACAAGGAGTATCTGACTGGGATTGACAGGTTTGGTCAGGTAATCATCTATCTCACCACCGATAGCAAGATCCATCAGTTCTTCTTCTTCGCTCTGAGTAACCATAACAACGGGAAGTGCATGGTAATTTTTTCGCAGGATAGAAACAGTTTCCAGTCCGTCCATTCCCACCATCATCTGATCCATCAGAACTATATCAACCCGATTTTTTCTCAATAAATCAAGTGCTGTATTCCCGCTGCTTGCAGTCAGGACTTTATATCCATGCTTCTCGAGGAATCGTATATGACTCTGGAGGTGCGCTATTTCATCATCCACCCATAGTACAGTTATCATTCTTCACCTTTTGGCACAGCTGGAAGCACTATTGTAAAGGTTGTTCCCTTTCCCGGTGAACTTGCCCTGAGACGAATGCTCCCATCGTGATATTCGTCAATAATTCTCTTACTGAGAGTGAGTCCAAGGCCCCACCCACCGCGTCTTGTACTGAAACCGGCGTTGAATATTTTTTTCTGATCACGGAAGGGAATGCCTTTTCCGTCATCCGCGATTTCAATTTCGACCAGTCCGGAGCCTTCCTCGATATCTATGGAAGTTATCATTATTACTCCTGATTTCATCGAACCGAGTGATGCAAGCGAATTCTTGAGCAGGTTTTCCATAACCCAGCCAAACAATACACTGTTGAGATACACTGTCTGCTCCGAGCGAAGATCTGTCTCCAGTCTGATCCCTTCATTTATCAATCCGGGGCGCCCATAGAAGTAATGAACGGTATCAAGTATTATCGGATTAACAAGATTATTCTCAAGTTTGGGCTTTTTTCCCATCTGACCATATCTGTTGGCAATCTGCTTCAATCTGTCAACATCGTTTTCAATGTATTCAAGAGCCTCGGAAAACTCATTGTCCGTTTTTGATTCAGGTCTCTCATGAAGAAGTTCCAGCCATCCCATCAGAGAGGTTAGCGGAGTACTTATCTGGTGAGCTGTTTCCTTGGCGAATCCCACCCAGGATAACTCCTTTTCTCTTTTCATCTCAAACCTGATCACATACATGAAAAGAAAGGCCAGAAGAATAAGCATTCCAAGTTCGACGTACGGCACCAGTGTCAATTCCCTGGAAAGATCATCCGATCCATAATGAAGATATCCAATGATTTCTCCAGAAGCCCCTTCAATAGGAACTGGTGGATTAAACTCATCGAGTGCTTTTATCATTTCCTGATACAATTTCATATCATCCTCATTAATCGTATCAGGAACGGCAATTCCGTTAACTACCTGGGGTACCATGAATTGATCGGAAAGGATTGTATAGTATTCCAGCCTGTTCACCAGTTCCTGAAACAAAGCACTTGTTTTCCTGGAGATCATCTGTCTCTCTTCGAGATCAACAATAGAAACTACGTACCATTCCGTTTCTTCGCCGCATTTCCGGCAGAAACGAGAAATAGTCGTATCATGCAGAACTGTTTCCAATGGTTCGGAGGATCCGCATCGGGAACATACAATCAATGACCCCAGTTCTGATAATCTGCTCATGGGAACCTGAGTACCTGCCCAGAACCAGGCTATTGTTTCATTCGCGCTTGCTCTTGTCTCTTCAAGCCTTGATACGAGATTGTGGCTGTACAGAAAGAAAACCCAGATCAGAATACCTGAAGCAAGCATAGGTAAGATTCTTGTTCTGAAATTCCACATGTTAAGCATCTTTCTCAGGCAAAGGTACAACAAAGCCTGCCCGCGGAACAAACAGAGGATTGAAACATCCCTGTTGTCGCAGCCAATCCTCTATATCATGCACCGGCTCAATACCCATTCCGGAAACAATCGCGTCCGGAAGACCGCTTGCCAGAGCAAAGCGGATTCTCTTTCTCATGTCCGTCAATCTAACAATCGAGTGATCTCCCAGGTTGTACTGATCAATCTCCGGTACTACCCAGCCGGAATCCATTGAGGCTTTGAAGGCCTTTTCCATGTGATCTGCTCCAAGTCCTTCCGTGCAAGAACTTACAAGCAGAAGAACGCCTCCATCCTCAACGAGGGAATGACAATTGTATATCGCTTTTTCCGACTGGTACAAACTTACATCCAGCGGAGTGCCGGGATGAAGAACGACAACAGCTGATTTAGCGGTTTCTTCAAGAGTAGATAACCGGGAACAGGCGTCTACAGCAGCCATGAATGATGCTTCACAGGATCCCGTTACGAAATGCACAAGTTCACCGTCATGCACTACGCCGTTTCCCTGCACGATTTCAACGTGTTTTTCAATCAACTCAAGCGCTTCCATCATATCAAGATGGACCGGATTATCATTGAGCTCTCCGGGCATGGCCCCTGGCAGACAGGCCAGAAAATGATTCAAGACTATTGTCTCTCTCGCCGATACCCCGGGAATGAATGATTTTCTGCCGCCGGTGTATCCTGCGAAATAATGAGGCTCGACGGAATTCACGGACACCACAGGGTTTCCATCAAGAATCCACGGATCAATACTTACCGGTGTACCTCTTGATGTCCTGCCGATGAAGATCATTTCACTTGAATCACAATCAGAATTCTTCCATGGAGCTTCAGGAAATAATCCTCCCAGAAGCAGGTTTTTCTCTTCGGGTGTAACCGGGCGGTGCGTCCCGGTTGCGAAAAGGATTCTTACATTACCGCAGAGTTCCTGTTCAATCGGAGCCAGCATGCGAAATGACGCCGGCCTGGTTGAGTCATTAACCACGAGAGTAACAGTTTTCCCCGATCTGAACTCCTCCAATCTGGATATGACCGGATCCCATGCAGTTCTTATCATCAAGGATGAGAGAGGAAGCGGGATGTCACCTCTGATGGAAACAGCTCTTTTCCGCAGTTCTTCCGGAATTGTCAATCGCAAATTCATTTACTACATCCTCTGACCGTTCCAGATGAGTTCAGTACCTGCGATATCCTGAATCCCCTGGAAAGAACTGAATTCCTCATTGAAGATGAAAGATCCGGTGCCTTCCAATGCACCTTCTGAGTATGTAAATTCCAGGACAGTTCCATCAAGCTCACCATCAATGGTTCCAAGAGGATAAACACCATTCACATACCCTTGGTTGTCAGTACTGAACTCCATTACCCCCATTGTTGTTGTCCAGGCCCCATCAGGTCCTTCAGCATTAGTAATCTCTTCATTTTCGGAAACCATGATAAGTGTATCTTCCAACGCAGCTGTGTCGGTAAACTCTGCAATACCGGATACGATCTCTTCCTCAGGAGGAGAATCAGATTCTCCCGGAGCCGGTGATCCTCCGCAGGATATCAGTAATGTCAAACCCGATGCAATAATTAGAAAAATGCGCATATGAAGAATCCTTTCTGTGTTTTTGCCGGTCATATTCTACAGAATATAAAGTATACCTGTACGTCAACAATACGAAGTCTACTGAAATTCTTCTATGGACACATACATGATAAAAATATACACTATAGCATTCAAGAGATATCATGGTTTTTCAAGGAGGGTAATTGTGTTGCTTCCCGGTCGAAACAGAAACGGACTGTTACTGCTTTTTATCATTGCTGTTCTGCTCATTCTTACTTCAATTTCTTTCGCCAGAGCAGGAGGCGGAGGAAGCTATGGAGGTTCCAGCGGAGGCGGTGGAGGAAGCGGCGGCTCCGGTGGTTCAGGATACCTTTTCTATCTTCTTATCCGCCTTGCTATTCACAAACCACTTATTGGAATTCCACTGCTGATTGTAGTGATCGTTCTAATGATTAAGTTTGGAAAGAAAGCAAAGGGAGGATTAGAAACTCACACAATTACCCGTGCGAGAAAACTGAACAAACAGCAGGAACAACAGAAGATGCAGGAAGCGCTGAGTGCATTGAAACAGCGCGATGGGGGATTTACAAAGGAAGCTTTTCTCCAGAAAACCAATAAAGCTTTCATTGCCCTTCAGGAGGCATGGTCCTGTCAGGATCTGGGAAAAGTGAATCAGTTCATTTCCGATGGAATAAATGAAAGATTCAGCCTGCAGATAGAAATGCAGAAAGCTGAAGGCTATCGCAACCTGATGGAAAACATAGTTGTCCAGAGCTCGAAGATAGTAGGTGTTTTCAGCGATTCGCATTTCGACACGATCCATGTGGAAATAAACGCCAGAGCTGATGACTCTGATGTAAATCTTTCAACCGGAAAGAGAATCAGGAAAAACTCATCTGCTTCATTCACCGAATACTGGAGTTTCCTTCGAAAACCGGGAGCTCAGACTCTGAAAGGTAAAGGGCTTGTAGATGGATTCTGTCCCAACTGCGGAGCTGCGCTTGAACTCAGCGATACAGGCAAATGCGCAAACTGTGACTCAATTCTGACAAGTGGAGAATACGACTGGGTACTGGCAGAAATAACTCAATCCGTCGAGTGGAACGTAGTATCCGATATAACCATGATCCCGGGCCAGGAAAGCATGATGTCGCTGGATCCAGGATTTAACATCCAGCACATCGAAGACAGAACCTCTGTAATTTTCTGGCGTCTGATAAAATCCTGGTTCACAGGTGACGTTTCCGCCTCAAGGAAAATTGCTCTTCCCTCTTTCATTGAAAGTTTCAGCAAACAACTTTCTAATACAAAGACCGATGAGGGATGGCTCTTCTTCAAGGACGCCGCTGTTGGAACGGTGGAAGTTCAAAGCATCATTCCAGGTACTCCGAATAGAATGGACAAAATTGAGATTCTCATAAAATGGTCCGGCATTAACGCAAAGCGTAATGCTGATGGCAGGATTCGATCAACCGGCTATAAAACAATCAGACCACAGATATACACACTGGTTCGAAAGCATGGAAGAAAAACATCTGTTGATAACTGCTTCCGCTCCTCGCACTGTCCGGGCTGTGGAGCTCCGTACGAAGGCGGCAGTACGGGGAAATGTGACTACTGCGGGAGACCCCTGAACGATGGAAGCCAGACATGGGTTCTGGAATCGGTACATCGTTTCTCTGCCTCAAGAATAACAACAAAGGCCGTAACGGACATTCAGAGAACTGCTCTGGTTTCACCCGAAATTCTTCTTTCATCCATGGTATCAGCCATGTACGCTGATGGTGAAGTAGATGCCAAGGAAATGGAAGCTCTATCGACTTTCGCGAAAGCAAGAAATATCCCGGAAGACAAATTATCCAGCATAATCCGGACTGTTTCATCCGGACAGGAAACACTCCCTGTTCCGCAGAATCAGAAGGAAGCAAGAGAAATTCTCGCAGCAATGGCAAGGGTAGTTCTTGCGGACGGAAGGCTCTCAAGCGGTGAGAAGAACCTTCTTCAGAAATTCGGCGAATCGCAGGGACTGGTCTGGGCTGATGTTAAACTCATCATTGCCCAGCAGAAAGCCAGGCTTTATTCGGAGGCCAAGCAGATTATAAGAGAAGCAAAATAACAGGGATGCGTTGAATGGAAACTTGATAGATCAATTCGCCTTCAGCCACCTGACCCCGCGGATGCTGTTATGATGTGTTCTCCTGAAATGACTTCGGGATGACTGATATCATTATCAAGTACAAACAGCCGGTATCTTATGGTTTCTGCACCTGAGGCAAAGGGTGTGTGGTTCACTTTACTTCGAAGGTTTCCGAGCAGGGGTTCTATATCTTTCCCGGATACCCGGAGTTTCACCTCTCCAATAATAAGCTCCCTGTCATTCTCAGGATTTGCTGATACTACATCCAGTTCTATTCCGCGCTCTCTCCTTCCGGACCACCAGCTTGAAGCGGGCCCCCAGCGCCGATTATCGATTATCATCCGCGGCAGATTGATTCTTACAAGATCCTCCCACACATACCCGAGATACTGATTCCAGGAGGTTCTTATAGACTTCATCACAAGATCTTTACCACCAGATTCGAGCAGGGACATCTCCGGTTCGACAAACCGGAACCAGAAACGGAGAAACGAATCCTTGAGGTTGTAATAGCTTAGCTTCGATTTAAGAGGTGACTGCCCGAAGGGTATGCGACGTTCAACATAATCCAGTTCCTGAAGCCTTGAAATGGGTCTTGAAATTGATGTGGCCTTCTTGCCAAGTCCTCCGGCTATTTCTGATAATCTATGTGAACCTCTTCCAATCAGGGACAGTATGGATAACGGTTGTACAAGATCTCTCATATCATCCAGAAGAAGATTTTCAGGCTCCCTGTGAAATACTCCAAGTGGATCGAGAACTGCTTCTGATACCGCCTGCCACAGGTCATCGAAGTCTGATGCTATCTCCCAGTATCTTGGTATCCCCCCCCAGACGGCCCAGTTTTCGAGGGATTGGCGTGGAGTAGATGTCTTCAATGCATCCACGAGATATTCTATTCCCATCGGAGCGAGCCTGATAAGCTCGGTAGCTCTACCGTAAAGCGGTGCGGATGCATCAAGCAGCAGTCCCATCATCACTCTCTGAGATGATCCGCATACGGCAAAATGCCTTATACTATCATAATCATGGTCAATGTGCTCCTGAAGTATTCCGGGCAACTCCGGTGCCTGTTCGACAATCCATGGAAACTCATCAAGCACAAGAACCGCACCCGGAGGAGCATCTTTACACCATCGCTGGAGCAGTTCGTCCCAGCCGGGATATTCTACTCTGTCGAATCCTGGTAGAAGCCTGGATATATCCCTTGCCAGTAAGGCGAGCTGCACACTGCGCTCACGCTTTGCACCGGAATAGTAGACATGTGTGATTGTTTCAAGAGATTCCCTCAACAGACGCGTTTTACCACATCTTCTCCTGCCGTAAAGGCAGACAAAAGAAGATCCCTTTCCACTGAAAGCTTTTTCAAGCCTTTTCAATTCACTATGCCTGTTCAGAAAACTCAATCTCATGACGCAACCTTCCTGTTATTATGCAGTAGTTACATAATGTACCTGCTACATAATAGCAATAGGCTATTCATAAATTCACACTCTAACGGACTTTGTGTAAGAATACTCCTGAATAGATTACTGATTTCACTACAAGAGATCACGTCTTCTGATGATAGGTACTCGGTACACCCTCATGTTTAACCAGGTTTAACGAATCTCAAATTATTTTGGTTGACAACACATTGCATGAGGAATTAGTCTTAACCTGTAGAAGTAGAAGGCGAGATGCCCAAACGCTTTAAAATTATTACAGCCAAGCATATCACAACAAATCAAAATAGATGGAGAAATAAGTGAAACAGAATAATAGCATGACCGGCACTAATGTGAATTCCGTCCAGGCCTGCACCGGAATCAGATTAATAGCAACTGATAGAAGTGTTGTTTACGGACGCACAAACGAATGGGGAGCGTTCGATATGCATTCCCGCGTTGCTGTTATTCCTCGCGGATATTCTTTCACCGGTTTAACCCCGGATGGGTTGAACGGCAGAAAATGGAAAGCGAAATATGGCGTTGTCGGGATCGATGCTGATGGAAAAGATTATCTCAGTGATGGTATGAACGAGGAAGGTCTCGCGGCTGGCCTGTTCTATCTTCCCGGATTTACCTGTTACTCTGAATACGAAACGAACAAGGCAGATAATTCAATTACAGCAATCGATGTTATAGCCTTTATCCTTACACAGTTTGCTACTGTAGATAAGGTCCGCAAGGGCATGAGCAAAGTCAGGGTTGTTCCTGTAGTGGAAGAAGAAATAGGAATTCCGGTCGCTGCTCACTGGATGGTGACAGATCCGGATGGAGAATCCGTTGTCATTGAATATATCGATGGTGAGATCAGAATTTTCGATAATCCTTTAGGAGTCATTACAAATGCACCGAATTTCGATTGGCACATGACTAATTTACGAAATTATCTGAACCTTTCACCTGTTGCTCTGCCTGACAGAATAATTGACAACCTTGATTTCGCACCGCTGGGTGCCGGCAGCGGCATGATCGGATTGCCAGGTGACTTTACGCCACCTTCACGGTTCGTACGTGCTGTAGCATGGACGCAGACAGCTCGCCCTACAGAAACATCTTCTGAAACCGTATATGAAGTATTCAGAATTCTGGACAATTTCAATGTGCCTCTTGGCGCAGCTGAAGGCTCTGATGGCAACTGCAGTACGGAAGGTATGCGCAGTTCTACACAATGGACTACAGCCTGGGATCTTTCCGAATGCGTGCTTTACTATCATACTCAGCATAATCGGCGTGTCCGGGCTTTGTATATGAAGGAACTGGATTTTTCAATCCTCGGTAACGACTATCTTCATATACCTCTGGACAAAAATAACAGGCAGGACATCGAAGATATTACGCCGAAATTATAGAAATACGCTGAAGGAAATCCTGATAAGTCAGTTCGACCCACCCGGCACCAATGCGCGCATGTTGTCGCGGGGAAGACTGTCCACATACATGAATCCATCAGGCACCTCACCGATCATCTCGTAGACAATGGTGAAGCCCGAGCGAGTTCTGTAAACCTCTTCAAGGAAATCCGGAGGATCGATGATTTCCCATTCACGACCATCAGGCGTTCTTCTCCATCTTGTTGACAATCTGGGTCTTAAATAGCTGATATCCCCGTCTATAACAATGAATCGCACATTATGTTCTTCAAGACAGGGCCACAGAAGCATCTCATAATCATTTGGCATTGTAAGCGTAGGACGTCTGTATTTCCAGATGTACATTTCCGCGGCGGGAAATGTTACCACCCAGTCATCGGAAGAGCTGTTTTCAATAATCCATTCAGCGACTTCTTCAGCTTCGGCTGCTTTCTCTGATGAATCCGCAATCAATAAGGAACCAAGGGGTAACGCAAATGGAATAATCAGAAGAATACCTGCGATGGCCGCAGTTCGCTTCCCGGTCATCTGAAGCAGCCTTCCCAGCCCTGCGACACCCAGAGCGATGACGATAACATTCAGAAAAGCAAGATATCTTCCGCTGTGCTCATGCAGTACAAGAACAGCCATGATCGGAAGAGCTGCTATCAGAGGAAGCAGCATCTTTTTTCGAAGCTTCCGGTTCTTCAAAGCAAGCAACGCGAGAATCGCGAAACCGATGAGAGGCGGCTGTGCGTAAATTTCACCTCTATGCAATGTGCCGGTTGTAATCGGTTCAAATATTCTCAGAAACCCTTTTGCGGTATACATTATTACAGCAGCAGGTCCCTGAAATCTGATCATATCCGTGGGGCCCGGCGCGCTTTCACGAACTTCCCATGCGGCCCAGTGATTCTCGTTGAGAAGAAACAGTTTGTTCTGTGAGTAAGTCATCGAGCCGAACTGCTCCGAGTTCCTTATGAACCAGGGCATACAGGCAAGCAGGAATACAAGCAGAAACAGCAGAATTTTCAAGATCTTCCGGCTGCCGCCCCTTACAAGAACCCAGATACCCATTGAAAACGCAAGGAGCATTCCCTGAGTCCGTGCAAGATACGCCAGAGCGGATAGAGCGCCCAGAAGAACTACCTGTCTGAAAGTGATTTTCTCCCTGTTCGCAGCCAGCAGGGCTGCAAAGAATAATGCCGTGAATAAAAGAAGGCTGTCAGGCTGCGTCGAATAGTAGATAAACAACGGATGTATTGCAAGAACAGCTGTTGACATCAATGCTGGAATTACTCCGAAAATCTTTCTTGCCCAGAGCCAGCACACGGCAAGGCATACAAGCCCGATTAACAGTGACAGCAGCTGTGCGGGGAGAAATCCGGGTCCGGTAATCGTGAAAAGTAATAGAAGGAGCAGAGACATGATTGGCTGTCTGTTGCATTCAGGCCTGATAGGATCGAGTGACTGATCGAACAGGGTCCATTTTCTCATGGTTGAGAATCCGTTCCCATATCTGAGATTTTCAGCAATCTCAAGATTGGATGCTATGCCATCCCCTGCCGGGATCGGATTATGAAAGATAACAATGAGTCGCAGAACCAGAGCCAACATAAACAGCACAAGGAGAATTCTGGATTCGTTCTTCCTGATTCTTTTGGTGGATACATTTAACATTGAGTAAAGATACCAGAGAAAAAAGGCGCTGTCACGGATTCGCTTTCATACGGTCTTGTCTGAACACGCCTTTGAATTAACTCAACAGGCGATATCCGTATCAATCCCAGACGCGATAGCGGAAACATTCTTAAAAAAGACGACCTGGCAATCGTAGTTGCCTGGGAGGAACCCGAACTCAAGTAGTCAGCACTTTTACCAACAGACTGTTCACTCGTATTCAACCCTGGTTGCAGATAATGCAGAATTGAATATATTTTGGAGTCGAAATGCAGACTTATGGATAATATGCTTAAGTTTTAGCCCTAAATTGTGTAGATTGATATGAAAGAAGGTCGCATATGACAGTTTCAATTGAATCAATTTTATCCGAATGCAAGAAACATAACGTACACTTTCTGCGGCTTCAATTTACAGATATAGACGGCATTATCAAGAATGTTGAAGTACCTGAAAGCCAGTTCGGTAAAGCTCTTGATGGACAGGTTATGTTCGACGGTTCCTCGATCGAAGGATTTACAAGAATTGAGGAGTCGGACATGGTCCTCATACCCGATCTTGAAACATTCGGAGTGTTTCCGTGGAGAACTGAGCATGGAAAGGTCGGTCGCCTGATATGTGACGTAGCGGACCCTGACGGCAATCCTTTTCCGGGATGCCCCAGAACACTGCTGAAAAATCAGATTCAACTGGCAAGGGAAATGGGATACAGGGTAATGGCTGGTCCTGAAGCGGAATTCTTCCTCTTTCAGATGGATGCTTCCGGTAATCCTGTCACTAAAACGCACGACAGGGGAAGCTATTTTGATCTTTCACCTGTAGACAGAGGAGAAGAGGCCAGACGAGATATAGCTCTGGTACTTGAGTCTATGGGGTACGAAGTGGAAGCTGCTCATCACGAGGTTGCTCCCGGACAGCATGAAATCGATTTCAGGTATACCGATGCGGTGAAGACAGCCGACAATATCGTTACCTTCAGATTCGTAGTTAAGAAAGTAGCCCTTTCACACGGGCTTCATGCGACATTCATGCCTAAACCGCTTTCCGATGTTAACGGATCGGGGATGCATATGAATATGTCCCTGTTCACACTTGGAGGAGTTAACGCTTTCGATAACCCGGAGGGTGAGAACGGTCTTTCGTCTTCTGCTAGAGGTTTCATTGCCGGTCTTCTTCATCATGCAAGAGCATTTGTGGCTGTAACCAATCCACTTGTGAATTCGTATAAAAGACTTGTCCCCGGCTATGAAGCTCCGATAAACGTTGCCTGGTCGGAGAAGAACCGTTCTCCTCTCATTCGCGTACCTGCAAGAAAGGGGAACGAGACCAGATGTGAGGTAAGAGTACCGGACCCTTCATGCAATCCCTACCTGGCACTCACGGTACTTCTCGCTGCGGGTCTGGACGGAATAGAAAAGGGAATGGACTGCGGCAGGCCGGTTAACAGGAATATCTTCAAAATGAGCAAGCGTGAGAAAGGAAGACTGAAGATATATCATCTGCCTTCCAGCCTTTTTGAAGCCCTCAACTATCTGGAAAAGGATAATGTGATAATTGAGGCACTGGGAGAGCACATATACGAACATTTCATGTACAACAAGAGAAGGGAATGGGAAGAGTACATCAGGGTGATTCATCACTGGGAAATAGAAAGGTATCTGGACAGATACTAACATTGCTGTACAGAACACTCACTTTAATAGTGGAAAGTACTATATGTCACATTTAACGGTGGGTGGCACTAGAAGTTGCTAGAAGTCGGGGAACGGTTTCCTGCCCCAGGTACTGCATACCGATTTGTACTCGGCAAGAAGATTCGGATCTTCCACTTTAAGTAATTTCACCTTCTTCTCAAATACTTTTCCCCACTTGCCGGCAAAGATATTTATCACGTTGAGCAGCAGGAACAGCAAAGTTCCGTTAAAATTCAATTTCCCGGTAGAAATACCTATTATCCCTATCACTGTCATAGTTCCCAGAATTACCAATTGTAGAAGAGTCTGATACATCTGCTTCCGCACCATACTTTTAAAGCTCTGAAGATTCTGGTACGTTCTGATAGATGAGTTCTGAGAAAGAAAACTTCTTATCCCTTTAACTCCTGTAATCAGGTTGATTATTCCCAGAACAAAAAGAATCAGTATCCAGCCTGTATAACCCATAAAATCCTCCCCTCACAGACTCGGTATCAACCGCGTATGTCACTACTTCATCCTCCGGTCTTACATGACGAATTTCTACAAGTCGGATATTCCGCGTATTTTCTCTAACTTTTCTTCCTGCAAACCTTCCAGATCATGGATATTCAGGAATTCACGCTTCAACAGGACCGCAAAAACAATGATCAATCTCGAATATCGGAAGTCATAAATCTTATCGATTTCATTCTTCTGTCCTGAAATTATTCAGAAGAATTACCCTGCTCGATATACTGATCCAGTTCGTCCTGTGAAATGCCAAGAAGTCTGGCAGCATCCTTCATATCGCCACCGCAATACTCCATCGTTTTTGTCACGAAATCAATTATTGCTTCCTGAAGCTTTATCGGAGTAAATCCACCTGTCATGGAACCCGGTGTTATTCGTTCGCGGATATATGGGGAGAGTAAATCAGGAGTAATCGATTCTCCTTCAGCGCTCACAATTGCGCCTGCAATTATATTTCTAAGCTCCTGCATATTGTCAGGAAAACTATACTTCTGCAAAAGGTCCATGAGATCGTCGGAAATACCGACAAGTTCTTTTCCTGTTCGTTCGTTCTCCATTTTCAGGAAGTATTCCGCCAGCAGCGGAATATCGTCAGGTCTGTCCCTCAGTGGTGGAATCCGGATGGAATTTACCATAAGATGGTACAGCAGATCCCGCGAAAAGGAATCGCGATACTTTGAACTGGTAAGATCATGAGTGGAAGCCACTATGAAACGAACATCACAGCCTAATATCTCTGTCGAGTTATCCCTGTAATACTCGTTTGTCTGGATTACTCTTTTGAGTCTTACCTGAACCGGCAGGCTCATATGTTCGATGTTATCGATGAACAGTGTTCCACCGGATGCCGTTTCAAGAAAACCGGGCATCTCCTCGCTTCTTCCGCTCCAGTCCCTCGCTCTGCCAAAAAGCTCCTCAGAGAATTCTTCAGGTGAATGAGAAGCGCTGTCAAGAGCGATAAAGGGTCTGTCGACCCTTGGAGAAGCGTTGTGAATCGCCCTTGCAAGTGATTCTTTTCCCGTACCCCTTTCCCCCCAGATGAATACGCTTAGATCTCCTTTAGCCATTTTCTCAGCCTGATGAAAAAGCCGTATCACGCCAGGATCCTGTGTAGGCAGTCTTTCGAAGGCTGCCTTGTTATCCAGATCCTCTCTGGAAAGCATCTCGGGCAATTTATCAATGGTATCATGCATTGCGCCATATTCTATGGCTCTATCCAGAACTTCAAGAAGGTACTCATCGTCAACAGGTTTTGTCAGGTAATCAAAGGCTCCCAGCTTCATCGACTTAACTGCAAGCTCAATATCGTTGACACCTGTAAGGATTACTACAGGGATATTTATGCTTTTTTCCTGCATTATTCTGAGGATATCCATCCCGCTTACGTTCGGCATATCAAGATCAAGCATGATTACATCAAACCGCTCGCTATCAAGAATGGTCTCAACTTCTCTTGAATCGTTGACAACTGCGGGTTCAAACACTTCGGTCTGCATCAGAAAAACCATGAAGTAGTTGGTTACGGCAACATCGTCATCGACTATCAAAATCTTATTCACTTCTTCGCCTTCCTGTCTCCTTCATGATCCGGCAGTGGAATCCTGATTGTGAACAGTGTTCCGGTGCCGGGTTTGCTGCTTACCGAAATGCTTCCGCCATGCTCCTCGATAATTCTGAAGGCAATTGCGAGACCAAGACCTGTTCCACCCTTTGTGCGTTTTGTCGTGAAGAACGGATCGAAGATCAGTTTAAGGGTTTTCTCATCCATTCCTTTGCCGTTGTCTTCAATCTCTATGATAACCGTATCTTTTTCCATCCTGGTTCTGACGGTAATCAATCCCTTTTTATCATCCGGGATAGCCTGAGCTGCGTTCACTATGAGGTTTACAAGCACCTGCTCGATCTTCTGTGAATTACCTGTGAATGTCTTTACACCCTTGCTCAGCCCCAGTTCGATCTCAGCATGCTTGTGCACTTCGTTCTGAACAAGCCTGGTTGTAGCTTCTATGAGAGTGTTGACATCCACTGTATCCAGAAGAAGCCCCTCGTCCTTTCTGGCAAAACCGCGAAGCCCTTCCACAATACCCTTTATCCGTTCCGAACCGTGAGACATGTCATCTACCAGGGTCATGATATGCTCTCTGAAGAAATCGTATTTAAGCCTGGCAATTTTCAGATCGGGATGTTCTTTGTAGTAATCATCTACAATCGGCAGCATGTCCGTTATTGCCTGATTGATGATCTTGATGTTTCCCCTGATGAACTGGTTTGGATTGTTGATCTCATGGCCTATACCGCTCACAAGCTGACCCAGGGAAGCCAGCTTGTCGGCCTGCTGCAGCTGCTGTTCGTAGGTCTTCTCAAGTGTGATATCCCTGTAGAATTCAAGGATTCCATCAACTTCCTCTTCCTGGTTGTATATCGGAAGAGCGTGAACCTGAAGATATCTGTCATCATCCCTCATGGTAATGGTAATCGGTGTCTTATCCCGCTTTATCTTTGCCAGTCGACAATCCTCACAGGGAGTTTCCCTTTTGAAATAGGTTCTATAACATTTGTCACCGGGTACAATATTCTCCCGGTTGCTCATAACCACGTTCTGGTTAAGATCAATGAGCATTACTTCATCAGGGATAGCCTGGAACATGGTTTCAAGTCGGCGGCTGGCTTCATCCCAGCTTTTGTTGACGCGGTTCAGATAGGAATCAGCAGTACTCAGTTTCTGTTTCTGTGCTTTGAGTTCCTTTTCCCGTTTGCCAATTTCTTTTTCAAGCTCTTTCAGATGCCTGTTGAACTCCTCTTCCTCTTCCTGTTTGAGAACGATTTTTTCGGAGAGTTCTTTCCTTTCGAGCGCCAGACTGAGCATTCTTCCTATTTCGAACAGCATTTTCTGCTCTTCAGGCAGCATGTTACGTGTTTCGCTCAGGTATCCAATTCTTATTTCGCCTTTCTGATTGCCGTTAACAATCAGGTTGACGGTTATGAATTCCTCTCCCACCATTTCCTGACCGTACTCCAAACCCTGATATGTGGAACAGACAACCGCTTCTTCCGGAAACCGCATACCTCTTGAGAGATATTCAGGAAGTCTTTTGAAAAATTCGCTGATGGACTCGGATACCTCTATCCATTCCGCAACCGAGTAAAGGCAGGACAGTTCCTTCACCCTTTCTTCCTTTTCCCAGTCACTGATTCTGCGAAGCGAGTCAACCTGCGCACCGAAGAAAAGGAAGATACCACCCTGAACACTCTCTATGTAACCGACATTCATTGGAATCGGGGTTGATCTTTCAGACCTGGTGGACAGCAGAGCATGTACTCCCCTGGTTCCCTTTCGAATCTCGACTATTGCTTTACGCAAAGATGAGAGAGAATCAGTTTCAAGAATATCTATCAGGTGGGCTCCTGAAACGTCAGAATCATCTGGTGAGCAGGTGTGCTTCAGAAGGGGACTTACATAGATAATCTTCTCATTGCCATCTACTGCAAGGAGAAAATCAAAGTTTCCTTCGATCAGTGAATAGAGGTTCTCAAGACGAATCATGAACGCTACCTCTTATTTCTTCTCTTTTCTGTGATAAGTCTGTCAAAACGCTTTTTTCGGCTGTGGTTCAGTATGCCTGAAAAAAATAAGTAGCTTATTAGATGCAGGATTTTGCATGATCCGTCAAGCACAGGTTCTATTACGCACATCCTGATGTCACCGATCTCCCGGGAAAAGTAACTCCAGAGTAAATCCTTATTAACAAAGGTTTGTTGACTTCATTACCTTCAAACTGTGAAATACAATTCATTTTCCAGAATTATTAACTGCTCACTATGATTATTCTGTCGAATTCATTAGAATTAAATAACAATTATAATTTGGAGTAAATCAGTGTCCTTATCAGTGTGTGACAGATCCATCTTCGATCCTGATGACCTCATGGAACGCATGATGGGCGATCAGGCCCTGGCACGATCAATAGCGGAAATCTTTTTGAGTAATATCCCTGATCGTATCAACATGCTGAAGGAAAGCCTCTATAAGAAAAACACAAATGGCGCTGAGCTTCAGGCTCACAGCATAAATGGCTCTGCTTCCAACATGGCTGCTATAAAGTTCCAGAAGGTCGCATCCAGAATTGAAAAAGCCTGCAGAGTAAACGATCTTACTACTGCGGTTTCTTTGTTAACCGAACTGGAGGAAAGGTTCATGGAAGTTGAAAAGGAAATCAGGCAGGCAATACTATGAGAATTCTAGTCGTGGAGGATGATCTCTCCACCCGTAACACACTGTCGAGCATATTACAAAAGTGTGGTCATAACGTAAGTGCGGTATCAAGTGGTGAAGAGGCTTGGACAGTGATCAGGCAGCCGGACGCACCAAGGCTGATATTGCTTGACTGGCTGATGCCCGGACTGAACGGCCTTGATCTATGCAAAAGAATTCGTTCAATTGATGGTGATAATCCGTTTTACATCATCATGCTCACTGTTAAGGACAACAAGAGTGATATCGTTGAAGGTCTTGATACAGGGACAGATGATTACATAACAAAACCCTTCTATCCCGAAGAACTCCGTGCCCGCATCAACGCAGGCCGCCGGATCATTGAAATGCAGAACAGATTGTTGAGTCATGCGAAAGACCTACAGAACTCGCTCGATCATATAAAAACCCTTCAGGGTATCCTGCCGATCTGTTCATTCTGCAAGAAAGTCAGGGATGACAAGAACTACTGGCAACAGGTTGACGATTACATTGCCACACATACGAATGCTCAGGTTACCCATTCTATATGTCCTGAATGTATGGAGATACACTATCCGGATATTCACCGAAAAATGACCGGGAAGAGCACGGAAAAGAAAACGGATTCAGATTAACCATTCAAATCAATCAGATAATGAAAAATGATGATCCTGGAAGATTCTATCTGTACACTCACTCACCCATTTTCGGGTCAGCCGCTTTGCTGTGGTCAATGTTCCGTGGCAAGCCTGAAATATTCAGAGTACTTCTCTCAGGGCAGGATGTAACTGCCGAAGAATACGTGTCAGAGTTCTTCCATGATTGCAGTCCCGGTACATGCTGCATGATTGATTCGATTGCAGGAGATATAGAAACATTCCTGAACGGAGAGGATATCAGCTTCTCACTTTCATCTGTCCGAATGGATCTCTGTTCAGAATTCCAGAAGAAAGTTCTCGTTACAGAACACTCAATCCCCCGCGGACATGTCAGTACGTATCAGCGAATTGCGGAACACCTTGGCTGTCCGGACAGCAGCCGCGCGGTGGGAAATGCTCTTTCCAGAAACCCCTTCCCGATAATCATACCCTGTCACAGGACTATTCGGTCTGACGGAACCCCGGGCGGTTATCAGGACGGTACCTATATGAAAAGAAGGCTGCTTTCAATGGAAGGTATCCTTTTCGATGAGAGGAACCGCGTAAGGACAATTCTTTAAAGAACACGGAAGCGCTCCGTTCCCACTTCCCTGATCTCTTTCCTGTATTCCTGACTGTGGGTCATCGGAGGCAGGATAGACGTAGCTTTTACATCTGCTTCAACCGCTACCAGTTCTCCTTTACCATCCCAGTTCCTCTTCTCGCCGGTATTCCAGTAGAAACGGGCAAGATCTCCAAGGTTCTTCCTTACTTCCCTGTCTATTTCATCGGACAGATCATCCGCGATATCAATTCCGAATGACTTTGCAAGGCAGGTAAGCACTTCAGTTGCCGTCATGCCGGAAGGCGGAGAAACAGCCCTGGTGAAGGCTGTAAGATTACCCTCGAAATTACACCTTGTTCCCGGAGTTTCAAGGTAAGTACTTCCGGGAAGCGTTACATCGGCAAACCTTGTCGTTTCGGTATCTGCCCAGTCGACCGCTGCAAGAAATTCCACATTCTGGAACCAGGAACCCGTTCTGTTGTACTCAAGCGGATTTTCACCGATAACGAGCGCAGCTCTGATGTCACCGCTCTCCAGGATCTTTCTCAGATCCTGAATCGTAGAGGCGCCGGGCTGTTCTCCCCCTGTAGAAATTCTTCCCGGCAGAAATGCAGGATCAGCTCCCATAACTTCAAGACCGGCGCTGTTCGCGATCAGTCTCGGAAGAAGTATGTCCGTCTTCTTTCCTGCAGCTGTGAGCATGATTGCCAGATCAGCGAATATCTCTATATCATCCGGAGAGGCATCCTGAGGGCGGTCAGGGCTATGAATAAAGACAACTTTTCCTGAGTTCCTCAACAGCTCTGCAGCTTCGAGAATGTTATCTTCCTCGACACCTGATCTGGCAGCAGCTAATTCTACGGATACATCTCTATTCAAAAGGAAGGAGGATGTGCCTTTAATATCTCCACTATCGAGCAGAACCTGCATCACTGCATTCCAGAAAATGGATGCCCTTCCTCTCATGGGGTCCACCGCAAGACTGGCAAGATGCTGATCAGTCGAATCAAGCATTGAGTTTGATACGATGAGTCTGGCTCCACCTTTTACAGACTGTATCACTTCGACGGCCAGTACAAGATGATCTGCTTCCATTGATGTATTGTTGCAGATAATCAGATCGGCTTCCCCGAGGCATTTTCTGTCAGCTGTGGATGCTGTAAAACCCAGAGTCTTATCGAGAGCACCTGAACGGGAGCCGCCCGAAATAATAGTAAGAGAACCGATGTTATTCGTACCAATCCCGGATCTGGCAATTCTGCCGGCAATGTACAGTTCCTCGTTTGTCAGTTCAGGTGATACAAATACGGCAACACTTGCAGGTCCGTACTTTTCAGCAGCAGCCTTCAGGGATTCGACTATTCTGCCATAGGCAGCATCAAAACCAACAGCACGATAGGAGCTGCCTCTTCTTATAACCGGCTGCACCAGTCTGTCCTGCTTAATGAAAAGCTCATGGCCGAATCTTCCATACCTGCAGAGATAATCCCCGGGTATGCCGTTGGAAGTAACGAAATACCTTTCATCGCCGAACTTCCTTACAGATATCTCGCACCCGATAGAGCAGAAACCGCAATGTGTGGATATATCGGTCGTCTTCAGACATGCTCTTCCAGGAAATGGATATTTCACCGTAAGCGCTCCGGTCGGACAGGCATCTACGCAGTTTCCGCAGCTCACGCAGCTTGTTTCAACAAGGGGATTGTTCATAGCCGGGCGCATTTCGGTTTTAAATCCTCTTCCCACAAGTCCGATGGCGGGAATCGGAAGAACCTTCGCGCAGGTTCGGATACATCTTGCGCAGAGTATACATTTGTTAGGATCGTAGGATATGTAAGGGTGTCTGTCATCAACCTTATGTTTTCGCACATGGCCTTTGAAGTATTCCATATCCACGCTGTATTCTTCTGCGTACAGCCGGAGATCACAATCGTCGAACCTGACGCAGCCGCAGGAAAGGCACCTATCGCATTCATGCTCGTTATCTTCTGGTTCAAAACCATTCGATACCTCTGTAAAACTGTTTCTGCGGTCTTCAACATCTATCTGGTGAACTTCATGTCTGGGTGATTCCTTTACATCGCCGAGTTCAGCTTTCCCCGGCTTTGACCAGAATTCCTTTGCAACCACGAACGGGTAAGGTTTCGGCTGGGTGCCGTCAAGCCAGGCTGTTATTGCCCTGGCGGCTCTCTGACCGTCTCTGATAGCATCGACAACAACGGTAGGACCATCATCTGCGGCATCACCGCCCGCAAATACTCCTTCAATATTCGTGGCCATTGTGTTGAGATTCGCGATGTAAGTATTCCATCTTGTCAGGTCCACGTCGCCATCTCTGGTTTCCACAAGTCCATCAAGAACTGTATTCTGCCCGATGGCTGAAATAGCAAGATCACATGGAAGATCAAATTCCGAACCTTCCAGTGGAACAGGTCTTCGTCTTCCGGAATCATCAGGCTCACCAAGCTTCATGCGCTGGCAGCGAAGAGCGCTGAGTCTGTCATCCTTTCTGACGATACCGATAGGTGCGGCCAGTTCCATAATCTCGATGCCCTCTTCAAGACAATCCTGAATTTCCATTGCGTCAGCCGGCATCTCCGCTTTAGTCCGTCTGTAAAGAACAATGACCTTGTCCGCATTCAGTCTCCATGCGGTTCTCGCCGCATCCATGGCGGTATTTCCACCACCGACCACGACCACAGTACCCTTCAGCGGCTCAGGATCATCTGCCTTCTCGACCAGGAAGTCCGCACCGGTTACGACGCCTTCGGTATCAAACTCACCCTCAACCCGCATTGGCTTGCCTGTCCATGCGCCTGCTCCGATGAAGACAGCGTCATGCTTTTCCCTGATCTCATCCAGCGTGATATCCTTTCCCACCCGGACACCGCAGTGAATCTCGGTACCTGTTCTGCAGATGTATTCCACTTCCCTGTCGAGAACAGCGTCCGGAAGTCTGTATTCGGGAATACCGTATCGCAGCATTCCTCCCGTACGATCCATGGCTTCGTAGACTTCGCATTTGATCCCGTTTTTTCCAAGGAACCACGCAGCGGTAAGACCCGCCGGGCCCGCGCCGATGATGCCTGCTGTTTTGCCGGTTGAGGGAGCGCATACCGGTTCAGTGGCGTAAGCGTCAGGGGAATCAGTGACAAATCTCTTGATGTTGTTTATCGCAACGGAGGCATCTACATCCATTCTCCTGCAGACATCCTCGCACTTGCGGACGCATACTCTTCCACAGGCCGCCGGAAAGGGATTCTTTTCGCGAATGAGGTCGACAGCTTTCCTGTACTGTCCCATCGCCGAAAGCGCAATATATCCCTGGGCGTCAACGCCGGCGGGGCATCCCTCCATACAGGGGGATACACAATCAGCGTAGTGGTTGGACAGCAGTAATTCGAGCGCCGTTTTTCTGGATGCCATAACTCTGTCGCTTCTCGTAAGAATTTCCATATCCGGAGCTATTCGAGTCGCGCATGAAGGAACAAGATTCGCTCTTCCCTCTACCTCGACCACGCATACGAAACAGGAGCCGTAGGGTTCGAGTTCAGGTGAGTGACAGAGAGTGGGTATGTCATCGAGTTCCTGCTCCTGAACCACTTCGAGAATTGTTTTCCCTGGAGTGGCCTCTATTTCCTGACCGTTGATCTTCAGTCTGATTTTTTCCATTGGCCGCTCCTACCTTGTAATTACTGCGTTGAAATTGCAGCTTGTAATGCACTTGCCGCATTTCACGCAGATTTCCTGATCAATAACATGTGGCTCTTTGACTTTTCCGGAGATTGCGTCAACCGGACAATTCTTCGCGCAGATCGTACACCCGACACATTTATCAGCATCAATACTGAATTCGACCAGAGCCAGGCAGCTTCCTGCCGGACAATGTTTATCGTTGATATGTGCCAGATATTCGTCCAGGTAATAACGTATCGTTGTCTGGACAGGGTTGGGAGCTGTCTGCCCAAGACCGCAAAGGCTTGCTTCCTTTATCTGAATTGAAAGCTGCTCAAGTTTCTTTATGTCTTCAGGAATACCCTCACCACGGGTCAATCTCTCAAGGATTTCAAGCATCCTGAGTGTACCGATCCTGCAGAAAGTACATTTACCGCAGGACTCGTTCTGTGTGAAGTCCAGAAAGAATCTGGCTATTTCGACCATGCAGGTCGTATCGTCCATTACAACCATTCCGCCTGAACCCATGATGGCTCCGGTGGCAGGTATTGATTCAAAATCCACTGGAGTATTCTTCAGACTGGCTGGAATGCAGCCACCGGATGGACCGCCCATCTGTACTGCCTTGAACTCCCTGCCTTCCTTGATGCCGCCACCGATCCTGAAGACGAGATCATCTATTGTAGTTCCCATTGAAACCTCGGCAAGACCTCCGTGAACAACTTTACCGGCAAGTGCAAAAACCTTTGTGCCCGGACTTTTCTCTGTTCCGAAAGCAGCATATGCGTCAGCACCGTTCGCAATTATCCATGGAATATTGGCGTAGGTCTCCACGTTATTGTTATTGGTGGGCTTCTGCCAGAGACCTTTTTCCGCTGGAAAAGGCGGGCGGATACGGGGCATTCCACGTTCGCCTTCAATCGAGGCAAAAAGCGCTGTCTCTTCTCCGCAGACAAACGCTCCCGCTCCCTGCTTTATCTTAACGTCAAAATCAAAGCCGGAACCCAGTATGTCTTTGCCTAGATAGCCGTTCTCTCTGGCTTCAGACAGGGCTATTTCAAGGCGGTGAATTGCCAGGGGATATTCTGCTCTGCAGTAGATATAACCGAAGTTCGCACCGATAGCTCTGGCGCAGATGATCATGCCTTCCAGAACGGAGTGAGGATCTCCCTCCAGAACAGAACGATCCATAAACGCGCCGGGGTCTCCCTCGTCGGCATTACATACAACATATTTTCTGTCAGCTTCATTTGAGGCGGCAAAGGACCATTTCAGACCTGTGGGAAATCCGGCTCCTCCTCTCCCACGAAGTCCCGAATTCTTCACCTCCTGAATTATTTCCTCCGGAGACATCCTGAAAAGAATCTTTTTAAGGCTTTCGTAACCGCCTGATTCCACGTAATCTGAAATGGACTCAGGATTGATTGTGCCGCAATTGCGGAGGACTATTCTCTCCTGAAGGTCAAGAAAGTCAGCTTCAGAACCGGAAGTCGATCCGTCCCGTTCAATAATGTAAACCAGGTTGTCGTCTTCGATTCTCTCATTGTTCAGCACATGGCTCTCGAAGATCTTTTCAGCGGATTCTGCAGTGACTCCTCCGTAGAAAACTCTGCTCCCATCATCCCTTATTTCAACCAGAGGTTCCCGATAGCACATACCGATGCATCCGGATATCGTCAGATGGGAAATATCCGGATTCGCGTCCGTAAGCTCCTCCAGCTTTTCAAACACAACCCTGGCCCCGGCAGAGAGACCGCATGTTCCCATACCTACTACAATTGTCTTCATTTCAGCACTCCAGACGTTTTTCACAAATGGATTTCATAAATCGAAACATTTACCCGCCGCAGGATACCCCTGCAGCGGAATCGGCTTTTTCGCCGGACTTACGTATATGTTCACGAAGAAGTTTCCGCAGCGACGCAGGTGTAAGCCGACCGAATGTCTCGTCATTAATCATTATAACAGGCGCAAGAGAACAGCAGCCGATGCAGGCTACCGTATTCAGAGTGTACATTCCGTCCTCGGATGTATCGCCAACCTCAATCCCGAGTTCATCCTCGATAGTCTCTATGATCATTTTAGCCCCGGATACATGACAGGCAGTTCCGGCACATGCACGAATAATGTACTTACCCATTGGACGAAGTCTGAACTGACTGTAAAAAGTAATAACTCCGTAAATATCCGACTCAGGTATTCCGGTCACTCCGGAAATGTAGTTGATCGCACGAATGGGAATGTAGCCGAAGTGTTCCTGGGCAGACTGCAGAAGAGGGATCAGCTCCCCGGGTGCTCCGTCATATCTCCATAGCCTGTAACTGAAATTCTCCTTCATGGTAGCCGTGATCACCACTTCCTCTCATTAACCCGAATTCCGTTTTCGGTCCGCTAAAACAGATTCAGATCAAAAACCAGTTTAATTTCATTATCCGGATGACAGCCCTGGAAAGACAGAGCGGCCATCAGTCATCAATAAGATTGATTACTTTAGCTTCACGAACTCTGAGAACCCCATCGATCTGACTCAGTTTCTCAATAATTCTGGGAGTTCTCCCCATGGCTCCATGACCGGTGATCATGCCGACAAGTTTAGCACCATCCTCGATAACATCGCAGAAGACTACTTCATCGATAAAGAAGACGGTTGTAAATATCTGCTGAATCGCATCCGGATCTATATCAACGATGATATAACTCATCGTTCCCGGCTGTCTTCTGGCCTCTGCCTGAACGTCCCGCTTGACGGCTTTCTGGTATGTTTCGATAAAGGAGTCTACATCTCTGTCGAGCTTTGGCCGCTCAATTTCAGACATGGACAGTACTTCAATGCCATCCAGTTCTTTGACTCTGCTGAATATCTCCTGGATTTCATCCGTTGAAGAAGCCTGAACAAGAAGAATTATATCGAAATCCCCTCTTACAGCATCGCATGACTGGATACCATCCATCCGGTAAAGGATATCAAATATCTCCATGCTTCTGTCAGGTTCCGTTATCTTTACGGTCAGGTAGGCGCTTACCGATTCCCGCATACCGTCATCAGCTGAAATTTCTTCTGCATCAATTCCGGTTTTCCCGGGAGACAGTTCTTCAAGAGCTTCTACGAGATTTGATATTTCAAATGGCTTGTCCAGATAACCGGTGTTGTGCTCTGAAAGAGCGGTCATCATCAGTCTCTCATCTCCGAAGCCTGTAATCACAAGAACAGGAAGGTCCGGATATTGATTCTTTATCACCTTAAGTATCTTCAGACCATCAATATCCGGCATGAATATGTCAGTAACAAGATAATCGTAGGCTACACCCTTTTCTCGAGACCGGTTCAGCTCATGAATCGCGGAAATACCATCAGGACAGGCAACAGCAGTGTAATCTTCCTGAGTAAGACCTACCGTAAGATTGCGTCGAATCTCAGCTTCATCATCAATAATAAGTACGCGGCCTTTCAATGGATTCCTCCTCCGTTAGGGCATGTTTGAATGAATGGGGGAACGCTACGTTCCACATTCAGCAAAGTCAAGAACATCACAGGTTACCGCACCTCGGCTCTGGACAGGTCCATTGCTTTGTCCAGATCGACCCAGCGACCGGAATTCAGATAAAGATTCATCGCCTTTGCTGCACGGCGGCCGTGTCCCATCGCGAGAATGACCGTCGCAGCCCCGAGCACAATATCACCTCCGGCAAAGACACCGGGAACAGAGGTTTGACCGGTTAACTCATTGACAACAACTCCACCCCATCTGGTGACCTCCAGCTCCGGGAATGAAGCCGGTACAAGAGGGTTTGGACTATTACCTATCGCGACAATCAGCACGTCGGTCTCTTCGATGAACTCTGAACCTTCAATGGGAACAGGTCTTCTCCTCCCTGAAGAGTCAGGTTCCCCCAGCTCCATTTTAATGAGGGAAGCCCCTGATATCCATCCATCATCATTCCCGATAAGACGTACGGGATTCTGCAGGAGGTGGAATTCAACTCCTTCTTCCCTGGCATGATGAATCTCTTCGAGCCTTGCCGGCATCTGTTCCTCTGCTCTGCGGTAAACGATAAGCGATCTGGCAGCGCCCATCCTCAGTGCAGTTCTGGCGCAGTCCATAGCAACGTTTCCGCCGCCGACAGTGATTACTTTCTTCCCTGTTACTATAGGTGTGTCAGTTTCCGGAAAACTATAGGCTTTCATCAGGTTGGCTCTTGTCAGATACTCATTTGCGGATAGAACGCCCAGGAGATTTTCCCCATCGACCCTCATGAATCGTGGAAGCCCTGCTCCTGTCCCGATAAACACAGCATCATAATCCTCGATAAGCTGACTTACCGGAGCTGTCTTACCGACAACGAAATTGTATCGGAACTTGACACCGAGTTTTTCGAGATAATCAACTTCCCCCTGGACAATAGCTTTTGGGAGCCTGAATTCAGGAATTCCGTAAACCAGGACTCCTCCAGCCTTGTGAAGGGCTTCAAATACCATCACTTCATGTCCGAATTTGATCAGGTCGCCGGCAACCGTTAGACCCGCAGGCCCTGCGCCGATGACGGCAACCTTTCTGCCTGAAGATTTGACTTCGGGCGGAAGATCATACTCTCCCTGTTCCCGTTCCCAGTCCGCTATGAACCGCTCGAGTTTCCCGATCATTACAGATTTGCAGGGATCTTTCTGTGCTTTTCCAATCGTGCAGAACAGCTGACACTGTTCCTCCTGCGGGCATACCCTGCCGCAGATGGCGGGGAGCAGGTTCTTTTCTTTCATCTTATTTATCGCTCCGCGAAAATCCCCATCCTCTATCAATTTGATAAAGCCCGGAATGTCAATTCCGACAGGACATCCCTCAACACAGAACGCAGTTTTGCATTGAAGACATCTCTTAGCTTCCAGCATGGCCATCTCCGGGGTATAGCCAAGGGGAACCTCTTCCACATTGGTGATCCGCTCGGCGGGATCCTGCTCGGGCATCATGGTTGGCGGAATTTTGAGTCTTTCCTTGATGTTCATTCCTGATCCCCCTTCAACGTGCCGGCGAGCCTGCACCCGGTCTTTGATGAATAGTGGTCAAGCGATTGTTTTTCATGCGATGAGTACATCGTCAGACGTTTCATCAGTTCGTCGAAATCAACCTGATGTCCATCGAATTCCGGTCCGTCCACACAGGCGAATTTTGTCTCCCCCCCCACGGTCACTCTGCAGCCTCCGCACATGCCCGTTCCATCGATCATGATCGGATTCAGACTGACAATAGTTGGAATATCAAGTTCTTTCGTAAGAAGGCTGACGAATTTCATCATTATCGGCGGTCCCATCGCGACACACAGATCGAATTTCTCACCCTGATCGACAAGTTCCTTAATAGCATCTGTGACCAGCCCTTTGCGGCCCTTTGTTCCATCATCCGTTGTGATCAGCACTTCGTTGCTTACATCTTTCATTTCCTTCTCGAGAATCAGAAGATTTGAGGATCTCGCGCCGAGTATACTGATTACACGGTTGCCAATATCCTTCATTCCTTTCGCAACAGGATACAATGGAGCAATCCCGATCCCGCCGCCAACGCAGAGTACGTTCCCCACTTTCTCGATATGAGTGGGAACTCCAAGAGGGCCGGTTATGTCCGGAATTGAGTCTCCAACCTTCATCCCGGCCATCTGCAGAGTTGTCTTCCCGACTGACTGCACGATGAGAGTAATACTACCCTTGTCATGGTTTACATCAGCGATAGTAATCGGAATTCTCTCTCCCTCATCGCTGATTCGCACTATCACGAACTGGCCGGGCTTTCTATACCTGGCCACATCGGGCGCATGGAACCGATATAGATGAATGTCAGGTCCTATTTCCTCTTTATAAAGGATCTCGTGCATATGCAACCCCCTCATTTTCCTTTGTTGAATTGCAGCGGTATCTATGGTTTAACCATTACTCCGCTGCCGGAACGTCCGTCAATCATTACTTTTACAGGTGATTCAAGGCTTATATGACGCAGAAGTTCACCATCGGTTGCGGTCTGCTGCGAATCAAGCCATGACCAGTCGATAAAATTGCTTTCCTTGACATGAGACACCGTAAAGTAGGCAACACCAAGCGAAGTCATATTCTGAAAAAAGTGAGATCCCTGCGATGGATCGATATTCATGTTCTGCTGGCTTGCCTCCATTATAACCTTCACACCTGAGATCTGACTCCAGGTTACCGGTATACCCAGCCAGGGATCTGTTGAACCCCATCTGCCGGGTCCGATAAGCATGTAAGCTTTACCTTCATCGCTCAGCTTTCTGTTGAGTCTGTCCACTTCCTTTACAATTGCACGGGTTTTTGATGCGTCGAACAGATCCGGTTTTACATACACAATGTCTTTGATTATATCGATTATTCCATTTCCCAGCGCTGTGTCCGTCCAGCAGAAGAGTTCTTTTTTCTCCATATCGGCCAGATCCACTTTTACCAGACTGTCACTGACCACCATGGGTCTTATCTGAAGCAGACTGAATTCAGCTGGAAGGGGACGTTTCTCACCAAGAGTAACCGCGAATTCGATCTCTACAGGACACCCCATGGCTTCCTCGCCCATAGTAAGCAGCGTATCGGTTAGAGGAGCGAGTGGAAAGATTTTATTCTTGAGCACATGCGCGAAGTTGATCACTCTGGGTCCGGGTCGTGTGATGCCGTCAAGTACTCTCTCATTGGCCGCATCGTACGTTGAAGCCAGGTATTCCAGGGTTCCGTCACTCTCCGCAACTCCAGGATCCTGCAGAATCAGGTACTGATCCTCATCAAGGGAAGAACTCCATTCGGAGTGACCCATACTCACAGCATAGAAGCTGTGCTGAGAGTTGTTCATCATATCCTTGAGGGTTGCGAACTGAGGAAGAACCCTCGGGAACTTAGGCGTAAACCGAAGTGAGACGCCACCGTCAACAATTGATTTTCCAAGTCCCAGAGCAACATTCACAACTCCATCCTCCGGTTTTGCGGAACCGGTTGGATAGAAATCATAAGACCGGCCGACTCCGGCAAAATGCGGGTAGAATGAATTGCCGTAATTCCTTCCAACCACTTCCTGAAGAAGAACAGCCATCTTCTCGTCCTCCACGCGGTGGTTCGTCGCTGTGATATATGACTTCGCGGACCTTAGAAACGTGGAAGCGTAAACGTATTTGATGGCATCCGCCAGTTCATTGAACCTTTTGTCTGCACTTCTGGAATTATTCGGAAGCATCTTTGTGGCGTAGATTCCAGCAAATGGCTGATACATCGCGTCCTCGAGAAGGCTTGATGATCTAACTGCAATTGGCGACCGGACTGCTCTGATATAGTCTCTGATATCTCCCAGAATGGTAGGGGGAAGGTCAGCCTTCAAAAACTGTCTTAAAATTCTGAGATCATTATCGCATTCAAGGGCAAATTCCAGCAATTTGTTCTGATATATGAATTTGTCAAAGAACTCCGTTGTTATTATCAGCGTTCGTGGAACAGAGACATGTACTTTCTTGAATCTGCTTTCGTCAAAATTGGCTGCCAGCACTCGATCAATGAAAGCCAGTCCTCTTCCCTTGCCACCCATTGAACCTGACCCCAGTCTGCTGAATAGAATCTGATCTTCATGGAATGATCTGCTGTAATTTGACACATATCCCCGTCTGCTTTCTTTGTTAAAATCTCTGAAAATGTCAACCAGTCTGGTTCTGACTTCCAGCGGGGTTCCGTTCATTGACAATTTCTCCTGTATTCTGCATGCGAGTTCAAGTTCTGTCTGTATCTTCAGCCAGCGCACCAGCTCACCGGTACTCAAACTCTGATAAACAGATTCAGCAGGTATTTTGTCGATAAGCTGATTCATTTCTTTAATATTTGAAACTGATCTGCTGATCTCTCCATCATCATTTTTGAAAACCAGATCACCGAATCCGAAGGACCTGGCGAGACATCTCCTAAGATCACTCATCAGCGCCGGTGAGTTCTTTGAAATGTATTCAACACCGAGCGCGGAAGCGATTTTCTCCCCCTTTGATTCAGATGTCTGCAGGATAACGGGCATTTCCGGTCGAGTTTTCTTTATCTTCTTGACAAGAATCTTTCCGGCTTTTTCATCCAATTCACCGTTTCTGAGAAATTTCATATCGGTGATCACTCCGATGAGCGCGTCCCCATGGGTTTCCAGTATCTTTTCAGCTTCCTCAAGTGAAGTAACCATCAGTACTTTCGTTCTGGCTCTGGCTCTGAGGTTTCTTTTAGTAAAAGATGAAAATCCGTCGAGAATTTCTATGGTTCTCTCCTGTATTATGCTCATAACCTCGTACAGATACCTTGAATAAAAATGAACATCATCCTCAACAAGCAGAAGGCAGGGTGCTCCAAGTTCGGCGCAGTCATGTTCCGCGTTTCTTGAATCCTCAACAAGTCTGATTATTCCCAGTACTGTTTCTCCGCACCCAAGCCAGGTGAAAACCCTGTTGGTTTCATCTATCCAGTGTTTTTCCTGCAACCTCACCAGTTCTTCAGGACTGTGAGCCAGTACAACAACCGGAAGATCGGAGCGAATACTCCTGACGCTACTGATGAATTCAGGAAAATCCATACTTCCGATTCTTGCCATGCAGATGATAAGATCGATACCTTGCCCTGTGTCTTTCCCCAGAAGTTCAAGAGCGGCATCAGCATTTGATATCTGTGTAATTACAGGGATATTCCCTGCGTCACTGATCGTGTAGGTGTTTCCCAGAAGGTCACCGAGTCTTCCATCCTCCTCTATCATATAGTAATCGTATAGACTGCATATGAGCAGGATATTCCGGACTCTGGTCTTCATAAGGCTGTCCAGTCGGGATTCAATTCTCCTTAATTGAAGCCTTTGTTCTCTTACTTTGTTCAGTTTCGCCACACGAGTTCCTCTCGCTGATACTGGATTCTTTGCTTAAAGAATACTCTCCAGATGCAATTACAGATAAGCGCACCAGGTCAGCATCATATCTTCCGACAAAGCATACGGTCAAGTAAAGATATATAATGCCCGGTGTTCGTGAAAGCTGTTATGCCATTGACAGAGTGATATGTCCTCGATTAAGCTAACACCTTCAATGTAAAGTAATGATCTGGTTTGATAGTTCAACATTATCCTTGAAAGGGGACTGAAAATGCTCGAAGAACTCTACCAGAAGGTAGTACAGAGGGATCCTTCTCAGCCGGAATTTCATCAGGCTGTCCAGGAAGTCCTTGAATCGCTTGAAGTGGTACTTGATAAACACCCTGAATACAGGAGCGCGAAAATACCTGAGCGAATCGTTGAACCTGAACGGGTCATCATGTTCAGGGTTCCCTGGGTAGATGACAGTGGAGAGATCCATGTGAACCGTGGATTCCGTATTGAGATGAACAGTGCTATAGGACCTTATAAGGGCGGCCTCCGTTTCCACCCTTCGGTGAATCTTGGTATCCTGAAGTTCCTCGCGTTCGAGCAGGTTTTCAAGAACGCTCTCACAACCATCCCCATGGGTGGTGGTAAAGGTGGGTCCGACTTCGATCCAAAGGGAAAATCCGACCTTGAAGTAATGCGCTTCTGCCAGAGCTTCATGTCCGAGCTTTTCCGTCACATCGGGCCGAACACCGATGTCCCGGCAGGCGATATAGGCGTTGGCGGGCGTGAGATAGGTTTCCTTTTCGGACAGTACAAAAAACTTCGCAATGAATGGAGCGGCGTGCTTACAGGTAAAGGCCGCGAGTATGGCGGAAGTCTTATCAGACCCGAAGCTACCGGTTACGGCGCGGTCTACTTCGGGGAAGAGATGCTTAAGACCCGTGGTGACAGCTACCAGGGTAAGGTCTGTCTTGTATCGGGATCAGGTAACGTCGCCCAGTATTCAACTGAGAAGATCAACGAGCTTGGTGGTAAAGTGGTCACTCTTTCAGATTCCAGTGGATATATCTACGATGAAGACGGTATCGATGCCGATAAACTCGCATATGTAATGGATCTTAAGAATGTAAAAAGAGGGAGAATAAAGGAATACGTAGAGAAGTATCCGAACGCTGTCTATACAGCTATTGATCCTGATCTCGACTACAATCCGCTCTGGGATCATAAGGCTGATTGCGCGTTCCCGAGCGCTACACAGAATGAGATCAATGCGAAGGATGCTCAGAACCTTATCAACAATGGTGTCTTCCTTGTTTCCGAGGGAGCCAACATGCCTACGGTTCCCGATGGTGTAAACATTTTCCTTGACCACAAAATTCTATATGGTCCCGGGAAAGCAGCTAATGCCGGTGGTGTATCAACTTCCGGTCTTGAGATGGCTCAGAACAGCATATTCTCCAGCTGGTCCCGAGAAGAGGTCGATGAGAAACTTCATAACATCATGATCAATATACACAGCCAGGCTTACGAAGCAGCAAAATTCTACGGTGATCCTGGGAACTATGTGCTTGGAGCTAACGCAGCCGGCTTCCGCAAGGTCGCCGATGCCATGATGGCTCAGGGCGTAGTCTAGCCAATTGGGGTCGGACGCCACTTGCGGCACTTGCACATCTCTACAAGTGCCGCAAGTGGCGTCCGACCCCGCCTCATCTCTTCAGATATGCGAGTGCTGAATCGGAGTCACTATCCATCACTATACAGACAGACGCTCCGGAAAATTCATTTGAAATCTTTACAACCTTGATGACTTGTTCAAACTCTTCCGAATTACTTACAAGCTTTCGAAGTATGTTCTTGGATGTACTGAATATATCCTCTCTGAATATCACTCCCTGCTCATCCGGGTATAAGGGAAGATATTTGATATTAGCTTCTACAAGATCCTGGAAAAAGTGGGTTCCGAAAGAAAGATCAGGTACATAGCCCTGTTTGCTCTTTGCAACCTCTATCAGCATAGCTGTGTTATTGATATCACTGTAACCAACGTGAACACCCATTTTAATATCACCTTTACTTCCCCATCTTCCAGGGCCGATCAGCACAAATTTCTTATTGGGAAGTTTCTTGTTCAACTGTCCGATTATATGGCCAACCTGAAGAAGTTCATCTCTTGATGAAATCCTGTCATACTCGTCTCCATCAACATAAACAAGATATTCTATGTTATGGCATAGACCGGACATGATGTATCTGTCAGCTGTGAATAGTATATCTTCCTTCGGGATATTCTTTGGAATTGATGTATCTGCAAGCCCGTCTCCAATACTCTGCGGTCTGCATTGAAGCAGGTAAGGCGTATGTATATCAGAACTGTACGCGAATTCAATATCAACAGGCATTCCAATCTCATCCTCGAGAATACTAAGTATTGTCTTGAAGAGTAATGGAACCGGGCTCTTCTCGAGAAGATTGTGGAATGTTACCACTGTATCCTTGTTTTCAATATTGAACATCGAACCAGGAGACAGCTGGATGTGGTCACCTTCATCAATAGAAACTATATAGGAAAGACATGGGAATTTGCTGCCGCACTCCTTGATAATGCTTTCTACACTAACGGTTTCAAGACAGCCTTTTTCAAGGTTGATCACATCCATATGCTTTTGTGCGTAGCGAAGTATCTCATCCTCAGCTGCATTGATTCTGATCTTAGGCTGTCCGGGACTCATGAGAACAGGGAAATCTTTGCCTGTCCGATCCACTGCCCTTGTTCCCAGCCCGGTAACCAGCCTTACCATTCCATCTTCCTTTTTTATCCTTGGAGACCATCTGTAATCGTTTCTGCTGAACGCAACTCCGGCAAGAGGCGGGAAATAGTACTTGCCGACCCTGTTGCCGACGACCTCCTGAATAAGGATACCCATCTCTTCATTGAAATCCAGCAATCCCCGTTCGCGACGATACTCAATGGGATCAGGACCAAATACGCTTGCGTATACTTCAAGGATCGCGTCAGATATTGCTTCCAGTCTCTCTTTCCTGGAGCCTGTATTGGCAACAAAGAGGCTTTTGTATTTCCCCGCGAAAGCAGCACCGGAGCTGTCCTCGAGAAGGCTTGATGATCTTACTATCAAAGGCGCTGAGCCAAGATGGTCCAGCGCGATATTCAAACCGCTTAGAACACATGATGGAAGCTGGGAATGCTTGAAAACCTGCTCCAGAAGCTCGTATTCCTGCCTTATTTCATCAGTATCAGAATACTTGATTGCAAGCATCTCCTCAAGTGCGTTGTAGTGAATGAATTCCAGAATGGAATCGGATGAGATATACCATGTCCTCGGTATTTTCAGGTTCCTGAGTACTACATTGTGCTTCCGGTGTGACTCAAGAATTTTCTGAGCCCGGAATAATCCTGAGGCTTTTCCACCCACTTTTCCGTTACCATTAAGAGGCCCGATAGTATGATCAAGCACCTCACTGAAATCCTCTATCCGGACATGTTTGCTGATCGTGTTGATATACTGCAGATCATCGTTGAATATTCGCCTTGTAATGTCTACAATTATGCCTCTCTGTTCGCTTCTGTCCATCTTTTTGTTTTTGTCCGGAAGCAGAACGTATTTTTCAAGAGCCTCCCTCAGCTGCCCCAGCGGAACGTCTCTGCGGTCAGCAATTACAGAAAGAAACCTGGTACTTTCATATCGGAGCCATCTGTGAATAGCTTGAGAAAGCTCCTCAGGTGACAGTTCCTCTTCAGCAACGCTGAAAACCTGGTTTGTGATGCTTTCCAGATCCTTGTAATCGATCCTTGGCGCTGGTTGATTTTCTCCGTAAAGATCATCTGTCTCGATTCCATTAGTTTTTTTCAAATGGAACTGATCCATAATCTTGGATATTTTCTTGACCTTGCGCTTGAAAAGGTAGTTCAGCATTTTCCTGCTCAAACGCTTCAGCAGAACTGGATCTGTATCTCCAAGAAGATCAACAATTATCTTCCATTCGGGTTTGTTTTCATCTATTACTTTTACTGGGGGATTTGCAGCTTGTTTAATCATCAGGTATCCTTCTGTTCGGGAACACACACCAGAGCATCATGCTCTTTGGGGACACGCACCAGAGCGTGCATGTCCCCGTGAGGTGATGTTCTAGACAAGCCCTCTCATTCTTGCCGCAGTTGCTACTCTGTCTATAGCAATCATGTAGGCAGCGTCTCTCATGAATATTGATTGACTGTCAGCCAGATCAGCAACAGCGTGGAAGGCTGAAGTCATCTTGGTGTCAAGCTTGGAAAGGACTTCATCCTTCTCCCAGTAGTAGTTCATATTATTCTGAACCTGTTCGAAGTATGAACAGGTAACGCCTCCTGCGTTGCACAGGAAGTCCGGAATCACAAAGATATCGTTCTCTTTCAGGTAAGCATCCGCTTCAGGTGTTGTCGGGCCGTTCGCTCCCTCGGCAACGATTTTCACTCTGGCATGCAACTTTTTAACAGTTTCAGCGTTAATCTGGTTTTCCAGGGCTCCCGGCATCAGAACATCCGCCTCGGTCTCAATCCACGCATCTCCAGGAAGCTGTTCATATCCGGCAGCTATAGCCTTCTCGGCATTAACTGTTCCGAATCTGTCAGTAATGCCCAGCAGAAACTCAAGATCTATTCCGTCCATTTTGCGGTAGGTGTAAGAAGTCATATCGCTTTGATCCCAGCAGGATACACAGACTACTTTGCCTCCGTATTTGATGAACAGATCGGCTGCGTACTGACTCACGTTTCCGAATCCCTGGCAGGCCATGGTTGTTTCTCTGATATCAAGCCCCATCCTCGTCAACGCTTCCCGTACGGTGTAAACCACTCCGTATCCTGTGGCCTCTGTTCTTCCAAGAGATCCACCGCTTCCAACGGGTTTCCCTGTGATAACACCCGGATACTTCCCGCCAACAATTGTTTCGTACTCATCCATCATCCAGAGCATGTGCTGTGGAGATGTCATTACATCCGGAGCGGGTATATCCTGAACGGGACCGATATTTCTCCAGACATTCCTGATCCAGCCACGGCAGATCTGTTCCTGCTCTCTCATTGAAAGTTCGTGAGGATCGCAGATAACACCGCCCTTGCCTCCTCCAAGAGGAATATCGACAACAGCCGTTTTCCAGGTCATCCATGTCGCGAGGGCTCTGACAGTATCCTCGGTTTCCTGCGGATGGAATCTGATTCCACCTTTGCAGGGACCGCGAACATCACTGTGCTGTACTCGGAATCCACGGAATACCTTTACGGATCCATCATCCATGTGTACCGGAATAATGAAATGATATTCACGCATTGGCCAGCGCAAAAACTCTCTTGTTCCCTGCTCAAGATCAAGTTTGTCTGCAACCTGATCAAATTGTTTCTGCGCCATTTCGAAAGCGTTGAAGCCCTTCTCCATCTCTGAACCTCCATATTGAGATTGCCAAACAAAAAACGGAAATAGATCTAGTTTCTCGAAAGAAATCGAAAAGACAACGCAAGTATTATAGACAATAATTATGTGCGAACAAACAATTGTTCTACAGACTTACGGACTGCATTATTTCATGACACATCGGCCTGTGAATATATTTGCGGATTGTGAAAATCACTTCGAATGAACTCCGTTTCTGGCTGAACGGCAACAGCACTCCGATCAGATCCTGCAGGTCCCCAATCGGTAATCCTGTTTATAAGAAGATCTTCAAATCCGGATAGACCGTTATACGCGCAGCGAATCATTTCGAGATCACTTTTAAGGCATTCGCCTGACTCCAGGCAGGAATCGATCATGCAAAACAGCTCTTCAGCTATCAGAGATGTGGAGTAGCCAGCCAGATCAAGCAGTTCATTAATACTGGTTAAATCATATCTTCCGGATATCTGCCTCAGTCGATCAGGTATTATGAACCACCTGTAACAAGCCAGACATTCAATGACTGAATCGTATTTTTCTTCAGTGTATTCAGAGAACCGGTTCTTCCCCGATGCTTCTGATCGGGCGAAATGGTGTTGCCTTGCATAGAACCCGGCACGAATACCATCTTGAGATACTGCTTTACTGTAAGCCTCGCCCCTTTTCCAGAGATTCCTGTATCGTTTTACATAACGTCTGGTTACCGGATTCATAGTCTCCACCTTAATGCAACTTGTATTGAGCATGATTATATAGTAAACATATGTATACTATATTCAATGTCAAGCGTATCGCATACGGGATTCGGTGAACCACATATATTCCACTGATAGTTACTTCAAAACAGTAACTCTCCGTGTAATCGCAACAGTACCGCACGAAGCTCGAACAAGATAGCAGCCTGAACTCCACCCTGAAACACTCACTGACCTGGCTTCTGAAATATCATCCTGCCAGACAAGCCTTCCGGTCAGATCGTATATCTCAAACCGCCAGATTCCCTCCGGAGGATCCAGATTCATGACTCCCATGGCGGGATTACGTTCCACAAGATTTCCGAAATAACTGTTATCAGAAGTTTCCTCACAGGATGTTTCAATAGACGAAAGAAATGCCCATGCATGATACGGCTGGCTCTGCTTATCCTGTAATCCCGCAATTATGATTGCCGAGGGCGAAAGGTTCGTCATATATACACTTGTAACGTTATATACTCTCTCTGTAAATGACTGCTCCCAGATCAGAGAGCCATCCAGAGCATTCACTAATGTAATCTTTTTACCGTTAACGCTCCCCCCGGAAACGCATGGAATCCACAGGCCTTCATGATAGACGGAATCAGACCAGGCTACGCTCCAGGTGTTCGATCCCGTGGGATAGCTCCACAGCGTGACGCCAGTCGCTCCATCAAGGCATATCGTACCTGAATTATCTCCGGCAACAGCAACTTCAGCAATTCCATCTCCATTAAGATCGGGACCACCCTCCACATCCAGAAGAAAACCGCCAAGGCCTCGAGCCCATAGAGAATCTCCCCCAAGGTTATAGCACTGCACACCACCGTCGAATGAAGAACTCACCAGCCAGGGGAAGGTGTCCTCCCTGTCAAGGGTGGATACACACATGACATTTCCCCCGCCGTTCCGGCCCCAGATCAGGGTTCCGTCAGAACCATCAACAAGCTCAAGCGTATTGTCCGCATAGCCGCTTCCGCCTATTCCAAGATAGACTTCCTGAACTCCGTCTCCGGTGATATCCGGAACAACAAGTATGTCCTCGACCGCGTCCGCGGTGGTTCTTGTCCAGAGAGTGTCACCTGTAGCGCCGTTCAGGCACGCGGCAGCAGAGCTGTTCGCGGACCCCGTAGAACCGAATCCACCCAGGAATTCAGGCACAATATCACCTGTCTGATCTTCCATTTCAGCACAGCTGTAACCCCAGCCGGCTCCGGATGGAATATTGTTATACGCGCTCCACTCCCAGATAAGAGAACCGTCAATTCCTGAAATAAGGATCAGGCATCTCCCCGGGGGAGCATATCCACCTGGGGTAGCCATGAGGATATCCTTATGACCATCACCATTCACATCAGAAACGGCAAGCAGACCCTCATCCTGGTAGATCCCGTTGTATTGATCGCTGGTCCAGATAACACTTCCGTCAGATCCGGAAAGACACCAGAGAGTTGGCTCCTCATCCCAGAAATTCACTCCGCAGGCAACATCATCAACATTGTCACCATTCAGATCTCCGAGGGATATGGTTGAATAGACTCCTCCGCTTGTAACATTTGCCCATAGAGTATCGGGAGCAGAAGCCAGAAGGCATAATATCAGCAGCATATTTATCCTCCAATCCTGTATCTTATAAGCTATTCATTTCTTCAAGTTTGATCAACCGCTACTCAGCCGCTCTGTTTATCTAACTCTTATGAGGCTCCCCTCTGTCAAGGAGTAAAGCTACTCACTGACAGATAGTATTCCTGTTTCTCTTTTCGTCTTGTATTCAATTTTCGTAGATTTCGATGGAAATCACCTCTTCACCGCTAATATACCTGCTATCTCAGGATATTCCGGTCTGCTCTGGGAAATCAAGATTGATGAATATGGGATACTTGCGTGGTCCCTTAACCCGTCCGATGGGTATCAGAAACTCTATACTCTGGAGCTCGAGGAATAAGAGCAACAAAACCGGTACCGGATCCCGAACAGGTTCAGCGCTGATCAGATATTGAAACCACACTGTCTGATCTTCTGCAGAAGATCCTCAGTATCCTTTCTCCATTGCCCTAATTTCCGAGAGATATGCTCTGTCCATGAATAATTATCGAAGTTGAAGGTCTCTTCCCTGCCATCTGCAAGTGGGACTAAGTAACCGGAATTTCTGTAATAATCCTGATCAAGGAAGCCTGAATCCATTTGTTCCATTGCGGCAGATACGTCTTCATCGGTGAATTCCGGATATCTGTCTTCGAACAGATGAAATTCCACAGGATACCTTGGTCTCACAGGTGGTTCCTCCGCAGGGTATCCCATCGTCAGCATGACGAGTGGAAATATCCTGTCCGGAAGTCCGTACCTCTCCTTTATCTTCAAAGCCATGAATGGAGCTTTGCCGATAAAGCAGCTTCCCAGGCCGAAGCTCTCAGCGGCAGTCACCATGTTCTGAGCCATGTATGCGGCATCCTGCATTCCGAACAGAAGTGTGTATAGATCGGATGCTTCTCTCTTCCAGCCTCGCTTATCCATGATCTTTTCCATCCTGTGTATATCCACACATATGGTAAACTGGAGAGGTGCTCTGAATGCATTACTCTCTACATCCCGCGAAAGCAGCACGCTGCCGAGCTGCATCGCGAACGGTGCCTGCTGACCGGCACGTACGATTGCTTCCAGAACTTCGTCAGAGGGTTGTTCAGTCGTGTACTTCCTGATGGATTTCCTCTGCATAATTGATTCGATAACAGGATTACCAGGCATTTTTTCTCCAATCAGATTCGTTTACGATGTTCTCCGAATTTAATCCACAATCTACTTCAACCGTTAATATGTGTCACTGCAATTACTAGCCTGAATGTATTATCCGAAGAGGACTTGCTAAGGCAGTTAACATTATTTAAGTTGCGTTTTACTGAATCAAAGAAATAGGTACTGAAAGGATATCATGAAAATAATACCTGGACTGTCGCTAATCCTGATTCTGGTTTTCGTCATTGGCTGCACCGGAGGAGATTCAAACCCCGAATCAGTATCATCTGAAGAAAGCACATTATTAAGCATACTGGTACCGGTTGATTCAATCGGGATAGAGATGGGTGATTCCAATTATGTGTTCGGTGTCATCAGAGCTGCTGATTTCACCACAGCCGGAAACGTAGTCATTGGTGACATATCCACAATGAAAATGAGCATGTTTTCGCCCGGAGGAGAGTACATCTGCTCAGGCGGAAGGCAGGGCGAAGGTCCGGGTGAGTACGCCGCTCCCTCCGGAATAACACCTTCACCGGGTGGTGGTATCATGGTTACCGACATGATGGGGGGTAAATTCATCTTCTACGATTCCCTCCTGGTATTCAGTCATGAACTGTCGGGATTCATTTCGAATCCTCCCAATAGTCCGGTAATCCTTGATGACGGTCATATTGTGGGAACAAGATTCATCTTCAATAATGAAGAGGGTAACCTCAGCAACTCCCTTCACAGGTGGGAACCGGGTGAAACCGAGCCGAAGCTCACCTATTTTTCCATAAGGGGTGAATTCAACCAGCAAAACCCTCAGGAAATATTTCACAGCACGGCAATCAATTTCTGTGCACTGCCGGATGGAAGGGTTATCTCCTCACCTATGAGCACTGAGGAATACATTATTACCTGTTACACGACCGAAGGTGAAATCGACTGGGAAATCCAACGATCATTTGAAAGAACCAGGCGATCTGATGAGGAAATCGAGATAGAGCGGGAAATGATGCGAGCCGCAATGCGGAGAAACGGTCGCGATCCCGCTTATGTTGATCAGATAGAATTCCATGTCTGGGCGGACGCAGTTACAGATCTCAGAACGGATGGGGAACGGATCTGGGCTCGCAGAGGCGGTGTTCTGGTGCCGCTCTTCGACATTTACAGCACAGAGGGAGAGTATCTTTACTCCTGTAATGCGCCAGACCTTCCATACGGCAGCAGTATCGCTTTCAGAATATCCCCTCAGGGAATCCTGGCATATCTGGCCAATCCTGAGAATTATTCAAAAATATACATTCTTAAGGAAACAGACATTGAAACAGAGGAATCTTACTGAAGGAGAACAATATGCTCAACAGGTTGCGAGAAAAAATACTGGAATTCCGCGATCTGCGCGACTGGAAGCAGTTCCACGACCCCAAGAATCTGGCTGAAGCAATTTCCATTGAATCAGCAGAACTTCTGGAGAACTTCCTCTGGAAAACAAGCGACGAATCCAGGAATCTTCTTGAAAAACAGAAAATAGCAATAGGAGAGGAGATTGCTGACATAGCAATTTTTCTTACAATTCTCGCCCACGAAATGGAACTCGATATCGAACAGATCGTTAATCGAAAGCTCGATCTCAATGAAGAAAAATATCCGGTCAATAAATCAAAGGGTTCAGCAGCGAAATACACTGAATTCTGATTCGATCAAGCAATACCGAGAAATTAAATGGTGCCTGTCACTAATTAATTCAGCGGGTGACCTGCCACTCTTCCTCGCCAACCTGAGAAAGGCCAATCCCGTTGGACAGGAGCGCTTCTTTCAACCAGTCAAGAGATTTCTCGAATTTGTCAAGCAGGACAGTAGTCCCGTCAATTGCCTTCAGTTCGAGTATTTTTTTGTTCTTGAAATAAGTGCCTCTGCCAACCTTCATACCTTCAAGCGGAAGGCTTACAGGTTTACCTTTTACCAGCAGCATGATCAGTAAACCAAGCTGCATATGAAATGGAGCCATCTTTCCGAGATCAAAATAGATGAATCTCTGATCGGTCACAATGCAACGCGTACGAACAGGAAATTTCACTTTCTTTCCCTGAAGCGCAAACCGTTTCGAATCAACCAGAATATTCTCTCCGGGATTCAGTTTCATCTTGGCAGCCATATAATCTCCTTAATTCGTCCAGGTATCAATCACAATCCGTGGGGTAATTGTCATAATCATGTCCATCTGAATCAACGGGACTGTTCTCTCCGGCAATAACGAGGATTTCCTGAAATCTTGGATCATCCCTGAGGCTGGTCAGGTCTTCATCCTGCTCGATCCAGGCAGGATCTTCGAATCCCGCGTCAACTGCTCCCTGAAGCCATGTGAAGGCTTCTTCAATATTTCCCTCGAGAGCCTCAAAGCACGCCAGATTATACTTGACCAGGTAGTCCAGGGTCTCTACAGCTGCAAGAGCAACCAGATCTTCAGCTTCCTCCTGAAGAGTCTCTTCGATCATGGCATGAGCTTCAATGAGAATCTCGTAAGCTCCTTCCGTAAATGTTCCCGCCTCGCGATCGAAAGAAGCATTCATCTGTTCATTGATCTCATCCACGGTATACGCCTGAACCGTGCCGATTACAGCAAACATTATCATTGCTGCTGCTGGCAGTAATTTCATTTCCTTAACTCCGTTCTGCTGTTTTCCTTTTTGGATTCCTCCACAGGGCTACTGACTTACATGTATTATACGGCAAAAGTATCTATTGTTCCAGCAACTCATTGATCCAGTACAGGAGACTCCGAGTGTGGTTCCGTTCGGAGCCATTTCGCCAGCATCATATGAAGCTCCCGCATCGAATAGGGTTTGAAGAGAAAATCACTCATGCCTGCCTCAAGGTACATGGCACGATGGTCATCCATAGCATGTCCTGTCATCGCAATGATTGGGATGTCAACTCCCCTTTCGCGAAGTTTCGCTGTGGCCTTAAGACCGTCCATCACAGGCATCTGCACATCCATCAGAATCAGGTCGAAGTTCCTTTCCCCGACCTTTTTCAATGCCTCTCTGCCGTTGACAGCCTCTATGTGCTCAATATTCAACTGATCAAGGAAGCGTCCGGTTATCTCCCTGATTGTATCGATGTCCTCAACTAACAGCACCAGGATGCCGCTAAGATCAGGGAGAGCAGCATCGGTTGGAGTCATGATCTCCAGCAATTCCTGATCAGGAATAAGGAAGGGTATCCGGAAGAAGAAAGTGCTGCCCTTATCAGTGGCACTCTCGACCCAGATACCACCGCCCATTCCATCCACAAGCCTCCTGCAGATAGCCAGCCCGAGACCTGTGCCGCCGAATTTTCTTGTGATGTAGCCCTCTGCCTGCCGGAACGGCTCGAAAAGAGAGTCGTACACATCAGGCTTGATACCAATTCCTGTATCTCTTACTGAGAATTCTACTTCTGCGGAGGACTCATCTGAGGAAATGAGAGTGGAGATCACTGTTATACTACCGTTCGAGGTAAACTTCGCGGCATTTGAGATGAGGTTCCGAAGAACCTGGCTGATCCTGAGCGGATCACCCAGAAGAACCTGAGGTATTTTCTCATCATGCTCGATCCGCAATTGAAGACCCTTATCGATCATATCCATCTCAAATGCGGATGCAGTCTCGCGAAGGATAGCCGCAGTTTCAAAGGGAATAGACTCGAACTCGATTTTTCCCGCCTCTACCCGAGAAAAATCAAGTATATCGTTGAGAATTCGAAGCAGGGATTCAGAAGCGGTATGTGCCTTTGTAAGATAACCCATCTGCTCAGGGGTGAGTTCGGTCTCCATAAAAAACTGGAGCATGCCAAGCATAATGCTCATTGGCGTGCGTATCTCGTGGCTCATCATGGCAAGAAAATCACTTTTGGCTTTGTCTGCCGATTCCGCAGCTTCCTTGGATGCCAGGAGTTCTACATTCCGGAGCCGGTAGATTTCGGCCTCGCGTTCCTTTTCTTGTAACTCGAAATCAGCCCGGATCTGTGCCAGATGCTGATTCTTCTTCTCGGTAAATATCTCATCCTTCAGCCTGGAGTATTGCCTGTAGTATTCGAGTGCCTCTTTATAGCATTCGGCTTCCTCGTATAGAACCGTGAAGTCCTGCAGAAATCGCATCCGGAGGTCAGGATTATCCAATTCAACCGCAATCTGTAGAGACTTTTTCAGATATTCCCTTGCTTTCTGCAGATTGCCACCGACCGATTCGATCTCGGCAAGGGCTGCTGAAGCAGCAGCTTTCACATATCGATTTTTCTCATCGAGACTGATCTGCATGGCCCGGTTAATGTATTTCAGTGACTTTTCGCTGTCTCCAAGCTTGAGATAGATACCACCACAGTTGATGAGTGAAAGAGCCAGTTCATCGAGATTCCCAAGATTTTCTCTTATCGAAAGGGACTCGAGGTAGTACTTCAGTGACTTCTCGTATTCTTCATTGTCCTCGTAGTAAACAGCAAAGTTGTTAAGTGCGGTTGATCTGATAAGTTTGTCTCCGGACTTCTCCGCTTCGTCGAGTGTCAGCTTCAAATACTTCAGATAGTTATCATCATCATGCAGCCGGCCGTAGATAATGCTGAGATTGTTATAACTTTTTGCAAGTACTGATGTTTCACCGATTTCCCTGCTGATGGAGAGAGACTTGAGGGCGTTTTCGAGTGACTTCTCGTAGTCACCCGTGATGCCCAGGTAGATGCTCAATAGCAGGTAAGATCTCGACTCTCCTCTCCGATCAGAATGTTCCAGCGAGAGTTCAAGAGCTTCCTCGATATGGCGCTTCATTTTCGACTTATCTCTAACGCGGAGCATGAAGGCCAGATCAAGAAGAGGTTTTATCCTCTCCTGTCCCACAGCGTACTCAAGAATTTTCTCAAGATCCTGGAGTGACTCCATTAATCCTCCCGGACAAGTCGATGAAGAGTTTCAACTATTTATAACTGTTTATTATCTGTCTGGCGAGGTATCTACAGTAATTCTGTCAGTGCTTTCATAGCAGGACAGTTTTTCGTCATCGAACCATCAGAATTTTCCGCAGAGCGGAATAATGAAAATAGGATTAGAGCTTGACAGTAAGTATCATTTGAAATACGATTCCATATTCGAATTTTTGAATATTCAATAACTGAACAGCCGAAAATTGAGACTGGAGTACATGTCTGATCTGGACCGGTTCGAATCAAAAGCCGAGATACTCAAAGCGATGGCTCATCCTGTCCGTTTGATGATTCTTGAAGAACTTGTCAAAAATCCACGGTGTGTTTCTGCTATTCATGAAATACTCGAAGTGCGCCAGCCTAATATTTCCCAGCACCTCACAATACTCCGTAACGCAGGTATAGTAGGATCACAAAAGGATGGAACATATAGATGCTACTTCCTTATAAAACCGGGGCTCGTAAAAGCAGCATTCAGTGCTCTTAATATGAACTGGCCTGAAACAAATATTGATGATGTAAGAAAAAAGTTCAAACTCGCGCTGGAGAATAGACTTCAGCAGGAACAATCCTCCTGAAAGGAGTGAAAATGGGAAAAGTCGCGATAATTTGCAACGGCAGCGAAAACTGCAACCTGTACCCCGCTTTTATCATGGGTTCTGCCGCTGCTGCAGCAGGTGATGATGTGGTGATTTTCTTTACACCCGGCGGTGTTCCGGCACTCAAACCCGGCTATCTCGAAAGCATTACAGCTAAAGGCATGCCTGACATGAAAGACCTTCTCGAGGGAGTCATGGCTCTGGGTGGCAAACTCATACTTTGCGAACTGGGTCTTGAAGTACATGATGTTACCGTGGAAGACCTCAGAGATGATCTGGAAATTGGCGGAGCAACAAGTTTCATGGCGGATATCAAAGACGCGAAAACAACATTCTCGTTCTAAAACCGAAAGGAAATACAAATGGCAACTCAAACACTCGACGCTCTCGGTCTCAAATGTCCTCAGCCCATATTGAAGATAGCCATCATAGCTAAAACGATCGAACCGGGCGACATGCTCGAAGTACAGGCTGACTGTCCTTCCTTCCCGGACGATCTCAAAGCCTGGTGCGACAGAACCGGAAAAATACTGCTTTTCTGTGCTGACGATGGCACCGGGAAACACAAAGCACAGATCCAATTCTAAACTCCTGAAAAATGCAGAGAGAAGCATCATGGATGATTTTGAACCCAGAATAATCGGATTTCTCTGTAACTGGTGTTCCTATGCGGGAGCGGATCTCGCCGGAACCAGCAGACTCGAAATGCCTCCGAATCTCGTTCCAATAAAAGTAATGTGTTCCAGCAGAGTCGACCCCGAGATGGTTACTGATGCTTTCCTGCGAGGAGCGGACGGGGTGCTCATAGCAGGCTGCCATCCCGGAGACTGTCACTACGACAAGGGCAACTACTACGCGAGAAGAAGATTCGCAGTTCTGAAGAAGGTCGTTGAGAGTCTGGGTCTGGAAGCAGACAGGCTTCGACTCTCATGGATATCTGCTTCAGAAGGACCCCGATTCCGGCAGGTAGTGGAAGAATTCACAGAGAAGATAAGGGAAATCGGACCCAATCCCGCCGGGAAGGAAACACTCCTTTAGTGGCAGGCACAACGGATGTTCTGGTAGCAGGGGCCGGTGTAGCCGGCATGAAAGCATCCCTGCTTCTTGCTGCCGCAGGCAGGAAGGTTCATCTTGTGGAGAATACCTCTGTAATAGGCGGCAGGATCATACGATGTGAGGATATTTTCCCTTCAATGGAATGCGCGACCTGCATGGTATCTCCAATGCAGCAGGATATACTGGTAAATGATCTAATCAATGTAATCACGATGGGAAGTGTACTGAGCATTGAGGGATCTAAAGGCAACTTCAATGTAAAAGTCTTCAAAAAAGCAACATGCGTTGATCCTGTCGCGTGCATAGGTTGTGCTGAGTGCTGGAATGTGTGTCCTGTTACCATTCCGAACAGTTTTGAAGAGAATCTGAATGATCGAAAAGCGATTTCAGTTCCCTGTGCAGGAGCGCTTCCCAACGTCCCATGGATCGACAGAGAACATTGCCTTCGG